>JARFQK010000347.1 GCA_029287815.1 Gammaproteobacteria bacterium | reverse complement strand
CCGATATCATCAAAATTGCCTTCGGCTCTGATCGGTGTCTGTACGGCAAACAATCTTGCTTTTTTCGATCTCGGATAAAGTGACAACTGCAGGTGTTCTTTCTTGAAATCGACCTGAATGTTGCCATGCATCCAGACTTTTCTAGTATCGATACCAAGGAAGTCCTCCTTCATCATGCCATCCTCAAGGTCCATTAGCGCGACGATGCAATTGATCTTATCCTCTCTCTTCTTGATTTCTGGCAGTATGATCAAGAAAAGACTGTTTGCCCAAACATCAAAAATTTGAGTTTGGGTGTTCCTTGGCCACAACGCGACATCCAGCTTTCCTGTTGCATGATCAAACAGTCTGGAAAAGTCTTTTCCACGAAGTCTCAAATCTATCCTTGCACTGACTACTCCACCCTCGCTGGAGCCAAACTCGAAATAACGCGCAACTGCACCATAATCAAATCTATCGATATCAAGCTTGAAAACGCCGTCAACCCTGTCGTTCTCTGTCGTGAACGCTGCAGATGATTTGATCCTGCCGCCAGGAACACTAAGATCTGCATCGTCCATGATCAATGTTTTGTCCCTAAGTTTCAGTCTCAAGCTCGACGCGCCCAGGGCAGTCTCTCCTGCCAGTACCTTGTCGACTTTCAGATTCAAGTCGAAATGCATCTTCGGGTTATCCACTGTTTGGAGCAGCCGGTGGCCCGGTTGTTCTTCCGAGTAGGCGCGCGCCTTTTGAGCGGTAGCGCTGAGCTTTTTGCCGTCCGGTTTTTCGACTTTAAGATCAGCAAACTCGAAATCTTTTATCTGAAGCTGACTGCTTTCGAGATTGATGGTCCAGAACGGTTTGAGTGAACTCGTGTCGATGACGATGGCTGTCTTGAAATGCGTGTTGCCAATCGTTGCGTCCTCCGCTTTGACAACAAATCCTCTTTTGTTTGCAGATAACTTTCCTTTGAAGTAGTAGTTGTTAAATGGTGGTAATTCTGTGTTCAGGATCCTGTTCAACTTCTCTAAATCGTGACCTTTCAGCGCGATATCAAGCTGGAACTTTTTTTTCTTGACAGGCAAATCGAGATTCCCTTTCAAGTTGATGTCGCTTCCTGCGACATGCGCTGATAGATCGATATCCAGCTTGCCGATGTCATCGAAGAATTCGGAAAGGCGGTTCGTGGTCAATTCAAGCCTGACTGGCTGCTCGAAGAGCGCCCCATCCAGATTTAGTTCGACAGGTTGAGTCCAGGAAATGCGCAAGGCCGCTGCGTTGAAAGACAGCTCTCTTGTTTCGTCTTTGAGCAGCGCCTGCCATCTCCAGTATCCTTGCTTCAAGTGTAATTCGACCTTCGCCTCTCTGACTAAATCTCGTGCGTTCGCTCCTTCGGATCGAACATTAATCTGCAATTCCCTGGCGGCAGCATCCTCATCGGTAATAATACCCGCATGCGCTAACAACTGCCCAAGATCGATATCCTTCACATTTGCATTGATCTGGCCTTCTATATCCTGACCGGAAAAGCGTATCGATGCATCGAGGATTGCTTCACGGCCGGCTATCGTGCCCGAGCCACTGATCTTCCACAGTTCTCCCAATGACAGTTTTTTGAGTGAATCGGACTCAAAGCCAATGGTATATGGGTAATCCTGCAATGAACCCACAACGTGTGCCTGAGGCTCTGCCGCATCTTCGAGGTCAACCACCAATTCGGCAAAATGTTTGTTGATGACCAGACCGTCGCCTTGATCTCTGTATTGCACGTTGCTGTCCGTCAGCTTGATTCGCTCTATTGTTATACGGCTCGTTGCTTTTGTATCTGGAGCCACCTTGCCGCCAGTTTCGTGCGCCGGTTCGACTCGTTTCAACAAGTGATCAAAAGACCAGTTATTGCCGCCGCCCTTCTGCGCGATCAAGCCGATCCGCGCGCGATCCGCAACAAGGTCCGTCACATGAATGTTGCCTGTCAACAACGGCAGTAATGCGAGCTGGACTCTCGCTTCAGACAGCGTGATGAAGTCCGGTTCGCCATAGCCTTCGTCATTCTTAACGTGTATTCGGCCAGCCACCAATTCCGGGAACATTGAAACAGTGATTCTCACCTCACCGTCAATAGCGACTTCACGATCAGTCAGTACCTCGATTTGTTCCAGCAGAACCTTTCTCGCGTAATCCGAAGTGAAGCTGAAACCGACATAGATAAGCACCGCCTGCAAAATGGCAAGGATGATCGTCAGAGCGAGCAATATTTTGGCCAGCTTCGAAACACTGCTGCTCAGTGTCATCGCTACGGACCGACGCTGCCGATACCAAGATCGTTCCAGATTGCATCGATACGTTTTTTCACGTCGTGATCCATGGTTATCGGCCGTCCCCATTCACGTTCGGTCTCGCCTTTCCATTTGTTGGTCGCGTCGATCCCCACCTTGGATCCCAGACCTGAAACCGGTGAAGCGAAATCGAGATAATCGATCGGCGTGTTCTCCACCAACGTAAAATCGCGCACTGGATCAACACGGGTGCTGATAGCCCAGATTACATCTTTCCAATCGCGGGTATTGACGTCGTCATCAACGACAATGACGAATTTTGTGTACATGAACTGTCTCAGGAAGGACCAGACACCCATCATGATACGTTTGGCGTGACCGGGGTACTGTTTCTTCATACCGACAATCGCAACCCGGTATGAACATCCTTCCGGCGGGAGATAAAAATCGATTATTTCCGGATATTGCTTCTGCAAGATAGGAATGAATACTTCGTTTAGCGCAACACCGAGAATGGCGGGCTCATCGGGCGGCCTACCGGTATAGGTGCTATGGTAGATTGGATTTTTTCGATGCGTGATGCGCTCGATCGTGAACACCGGAAAAGTTTCGGTTTCGTTGTAATAGCCAGTGTGGTCGCCGTATGGGCCTTCCTCGGCTTCCTCGCCCGGATGGATGAATCCCTCGAGAACCATTTCCGCTCGAGCCGGTACGATGAGTTCACCGACACTGCTTTTCACGACCTCGGTTTTCCTGCCGCGGAGAAGACCAGCGAAACCGTACTCTGACAGCGTATCAGGAACCGGCGTCACCGCGCCCAGAGTGGTGGCAGGATCTGCGCCCAGCGCAACCGCAAGCGGAAAAGGCTTGTCAGGATGCTGATTTTGCCAGTCGCGGTAATCGAGTGCACCGCCGCGATGCGACAACCAACGCATGATCACTTTGTTCCTGGCTATGACCTGCTGCCTGTAGATGCCCAGGTTTTGCCGCTCTTTTTCCGGTCCCCGGGTAATGACCAGACCCCAGGTAATCAGCGGCGCCACATCGCCTGGCCAGCAGGTCTGGATCGGCAGAGATGACAGATCAACATCGTCGCTCTCGATGATGACTTCCTGACAGGGTCCGTTTTTCAACAGCTTCGGGGACATGTTCAGTACCTGCTTGAATACCCCCATCTTGTCCCAGGCATCCTTCATTCCTTTGGGTGGATCGGGTTCTTTCAAAAAAGCGAGTAGCTTGCCGACCTCGCGCAAGGCCTCCACGCTGTCTTCACCCATTGCCAGCGCGACGCGTGTGCTGGTGCCGAACAGATTGCCGAGCACCGGAACGCTGTGACCCTTGACGGTCTCGAACAATAAAGCCGGACCGCCTGCCTTCAAGGTGCGGTCACAAATTTCGGTGATCTCCAGATAGGGATCGACCTCGTGTTGGATGCGCTTGAGTTCACCTCTCTGCTCCAGCTGATCGATGAAATCTCGCAAATCAGTGTGTGTCATGAAAAACCCGCGCGTTACTTTGATAGAGCACCGAAGTATGCAATAGATCCAGAACAGTTTTAACCCGGATGGCGCTTACTTAGCCCGCATGTTGCACGAAGGCGGACCCATCAACCGTTGAATCCTTACATATTTCAATCACATGAATCGAACTCAACGGTGTACCCTGTGGTTACAGTTTGTCCTATTTGGTTTTACGAACAATCTGGCGTCGCATCTTGAACGATCCCCCTTGATCCATAGCTAAGGCTATGAATACTACGGGCGTCCTGCCCTTGCCGTTACTCCGCCCCTCCCTGGGCTACGCCCTT
>JARFQK010000330.1 GCA_029287815.1 Gammaproteobacteria bacterium | reverse complement strand
GCTGAGAGGCTCCATCTTCAATACGGTGTAGCCGAGAAAGCTACCTGCCCCCAGTAACTCTCGAAAACCTCCGACGATGAGCAGTATGAAACTATATCCGAGACCAATGCCGAGGCCGTCGAGCACACTGGGCCAGACTGGATAGCGCATGGCGAAGGTTTCGATGCGACCCAACACAAGGCAATTCGTCACGATGAGACTGACGAAGATCGATAGGCGCTGACTGATCTCGAAGGCATAGGCCTGCAGGAATTGATCAACGACGATCACGAGGGAGGCGACGATCGTGATCTGGACGATGAGTCGGACCGAAGCCGGCAGGTGATTGCGGATGAGGCTGACGGTGCCGTTCGAGATCATCAAGACAATGGTCAAAGATGCGCCCATAGTCAGCGCAGTTGCGACCGATGTCGTCACGGCCAATGCGGAGCAGATCCCAAGGATTTGAAGCGTGATAGGGTTGCTATCGATAATTGGCCCGAACAGCAAAGTCCTGTAGCGGATCACGGCTCGATCTCCCCTGTCGCGAGCCGCTTAAGAAATGGCCCGAAGCCCGAATCGCCCAGCCAGAACCTCAGCAGCTTTGTAATGCCATTGCCGGTGCGCGTGGCGCCTGAGATGCCGTCGACCTCATAGGGGCGTCTTGCATCACCTTGCACGACTGCAACGCGCAAGTTGCCCTCTTCGTCGGCAATCTTGGTGCCCGCCCACTTCGAGAGCCATCCAGGCTCCGTAATTCGGTCACCGAGACCGGGAGTTTCCGCCTGCTCATAAAACGTTAGTGCGGCGATCGTGTTGAGGTCCGGTTCGAGGGCGAGGTAGCCATACAGCATTGATTGATAACCGGGACCTTGTACCGGCAGTATGACTAGTGCCAATTCGGCATTCCGGCGAACGAGATGAATGGGCGCGTATTGCGCTCGCCGGTCAATACTCGTGGGCGCTTGCTGCTCGTAAGACAGCGGATCGCGGCCTTCGACAATTGACCCCGTCGCAAGATCAACGACGACGGTCTTTATCGAAGGCGGTTCGGCGCCGCGGTCCTTTCCGTCGATTCCCGGCAGCCTCCGGAGTAACAGCGCTATACGATCTTTGCGCGCTGCCTCCAGATTGGCCTGCTGCAGTGGGCGCAGTGTGACAGCCGTGACAGAGACGATAACGGCGCAGGTAACGGAGACGAGAAGTACAACCACGACGGCCTTCAATCCGCTCGTGTTGGGCAGTTCAAGCAGGCGGCGCCACCAAACCAATGGATTGAACTCATCCATAGCCTCGTCCTCGCTGATAAGCGTTGAGCTTGAGAATGCCGCTGTCGATCAGGGGTGCGAGGACGCTGGCAAGCAGTGCAGCCGAAACGACCGTTTCCACGCTCAGCGCACCATCGCCCGCCAGCAAAGCCACCATAGTGCCGAAGAAGACGCCGTAAATCCACCGCCCTGGGTTGGTAGATGCCGCCGCGACCGGATCAGCAGCAAAGAATACAAGGCCAAATATGAAGCTGGCCGGCAGCATGTTGGCGGCCAGCTGGGTCGTATCGACGAGAGTGGAAGTCAAGAGCAAACCAACAAGCGCGCCAACGATAACGCGCGGCGAAATTAGCCCGCCAACCAGCAATAACAGGGCTCCCGGAATGACGGACAGGCCAATGGCGGGGCTCAGCACTTCGAGCGTCCTGTCAGGGTAAGAAAAGATTAAGAACGCAAGCGCCACCGTTGCTGGATTGAGAAAATTACGACCGCGACCTCCAAAAATTTCTTGGCCTACGACGATTCCGAAGCTGAGCGAGAGCGCAACTTGCCACAACGGTGTTGAGCTCGGCAGTACTATTGCACAGGCAATTGCCGTCACGACGCCGTCCGGTGTGAAAGGCCTCCCGCGGATCTCAGCAAAGACCCGCTGCCAAAGCAGGACCGCAATATTGGCGACGAGTAGTATCCATAACCATTGGCTTTCCCGCTCGAACGCAGCGACGATCAGTGGAGCGAGGAGGGCGGAGAACTCCAGCACCGACAATGAGCGGACGCTCGTGCCCGAGCGAACCGGCAGAACACCGGTCTGAGCTAAGAACTGCTTAGTACCGTTGCGTGACGTCATCAGGTCCATTTCTCGATTTCATCAAGCACTTTGCGCAACAATAAAGAGTAATCAGCCTTTGACGGGCATACATGTGTAAGAAGAGCCATGTCGCTCTCTGCCAGTTCTAGACACCCAAGCCGCTCTGCCGTTTCCGCATCGCCAACGCTTAGGGCGCGGAGAAGCGGCACCGGTGGAATGTTGAACGGCATCACGTTCTCGTGCGCCGTTATCGGAATGATTGCACCGGTCCTATCTTCGTCCAGTGCTTTGGCAAGGCGGACGAAAAAGCTTTTCCCCCTCCAATCCCGGTTCTGCATCAGGGCGGAAACCTGGATGTGATAGCGTCCAAGAAACCGGGCCAGACGCCCCGAAAGCACGGATCCGGATATGATATGGACGGCCCCGGCAATGCACCTGTCGGCAACAAGCTCATTGAGATCAGCACCCATGAATGTTCGAACAAGGCAAGGTTCTGACACGGCAGGTCCGGCCAGCGAAACGACACGCTCCGCCCAGATCCGTCCCGTCATAAACAAGCGACCGATGGCGATGACGTCCTGATAGCCGATATGCCAGACGTGGCGAGTGCGGCCAACCGGCATCAGATAGTGCATGTGGGTTCCTGGAAGACCCGCCGGATGCGGTCCAGCGAATTTGACATATTTAACTCGATCAATGTCTCCTAACACTGGCGCGCCAGGTGCCTGACAGACAAACAGAGGCCCCTTGGTCAAATTGCGGATAGCTTCGAGCCCGGTGCGTAAAGCCTCAGGTTCTTCTCGCAGCAGGTCGGCAGGGTCGGCAGAAAGCGGTTCGGTATCGATTGCTGTGACGAAGATTGCTGCGGGCTGCGCGGTCGGGTCTGGTATTCGCTCAAATGGCCGACTCCGGAACGCTGGCCATTGTCCGCTCTCAAGAAGGAGACGCCGCACACCGTCGACATCGGATAGTTGCGGAAGTCGAAAGTCCTTGAACCGCTCGCCGTCGTGAGAGATCACGATATGATCGAGGCCACGCTTCTGGGCACGACGAATTTGGGCGACCGTGCCGCTGATCGGCGCGCAAAAGGCAAGTTGCGGCCGCTTGCTGTCGACGAAGAGGGTTTGCCCGATCGCTACTTTGCTGCCGACGTCGACCTGAAACGAGGGGCGCACGTTGGGGTAATCCCTGCCGACAAGCGCGGCAGCGCTGACCATATTCGCGCCCCTGATTTTCCTGTTCGGCTGTCCATGTAGATTAAGATTTCGGCCGCGCTTTATTGAGATCTGCATTGCGACGTTGTCTCTGCCAGTTGGGGCGCTACTGCATCTTTTGGGGTCAAGGTTGGTTCCTAACGTTTGAGAGTTGGGACTGCTGGCGGCCATGACTTTGATCAACTTGCCACCTCATGCCATGAATTGATACTTCGAACTGGGGCTTTGCACGAAGCCCAGTCCAAACTGAAAGTGGCCCGTGTTGCATCGTCGTTAGAAAGGTTTGAGACTTTTGAGCTGTCCGATAATGTTTTTCGAATAATTTCGCCGCTCATTTGAGCACCGGGTCTTTGAATTAAACGGGAAAAGCCTTTTCAATTCGGTCGAAGGCCTTGTTGATCTCGTCTTCGGCAACACAGAATGACATGCGCACATGGTTTTCCCCCGAAGGACCGAATGCAGAGCCCGGGGTGACACAAACCTTAGCTTGTTTCAGAAGATCAATTGCGAATTGACGCGAGTTAACGTGGGCTGCTTCAATGCGCGGAAAAACGTAGTAGGCGCCCTCGGGTTTTACGTAGGAGAAGACATGTCGCACCCTATCCAATCGCTCGCATATCAGGCTGCGGCGTCGCTTTAAAGTGCTGGTGAAATCGCGCAAATGCTGCTGGTCTCCGGTTAGGGCTGCCAGACCTGCAATTTGAGAAGGACGAGGTGCACAGATGAGAGTTGAGTCGTGCACCTTCAGCATCTGCCGCTTAAGCTCTTCGGGCACGACAGCATAACCCAAACGCCAGCCGCTCATCGCGTGGCACTTCGAGAATGTGAAGAGATAGACAACCCGGGCTGCAAGATCATCAAGTGAGGCGAGCTTGAAATACTGGTTCGGCTCGTCGAAGACGAAGCGGCTATAAGGATCGTCAAGGATAATGAGCAGATCGTGCCGGCGCGCGATATCTGCGACGGCCAAGAGATGGGAGCGCTGAAGTACTGTTCCCGTGGGGTTGGATGGAGTGACCAAGATAATCGCGCGAGTACGCGATGTGATAAGCGGCTCCAAGGCGTCGATTTTGGCAGCCCATCCCTGTTTCTCTTGAAGTGGCCAGAAAATTGGCTTGCCGCCGCTGATTTTGAGCTGCAAAAGATGTGACACAAAACAGGGGTCTGTCAGAATAACTTCGTCGTCAACTTTGAGTATCGTATCGAGGACGACCTTCACGCCCTGCATATTCCCCGCAGTAACCAAGACATTTCGGTCCGCGCAGGTGAGAATACCTGTGCTCTCGTGATGGGTCTGCGCCACAGCCTCGCGCAGCGCAACCATTCCATCGGGAAGGGTGTATTTGCCTGCGTCGGGATCGTTCTTTAAAGCCTGGCAAACGGCATCGCGGATATGAGTGGGCGTGCGGAAGGATGGTAATCCCCAAGCGAGGGTAGCGACGTCGTCAAGTTTTGCCGCACGCATCGCCATATCTTTAATGGCCGAAAGCGCGAGCTCAGAAATCCGATTGCTGGCAAATGATGTGCGGCTCGACTCCATGGGTCTGTTCCCTTGTCTTGGGCTTCATTGAGGCTCCAAGACCTACTGTCGGCAAAGGCTGTCACTTGCGCAATTGCACCGCCATGACTTCCGTCAACCTTTCTGAATGGTACTTTCGCACCCGAGCTCATTGCGGGCTGCCTGAATGCGCGTCGCCGGGAATGGCCATGGTCAATGCCCCAGATCGAGCGTCTTGCCATGCTTCACTGCCCTGCAGTTCTGATGGCGATGGAGCTACAGTCCGATGAAGGTTTATAACTGCGTGTCTGAATGATCTTGCAGTACTCAATGCTATGACTTGGGCCCGCTACGCGCTCGCAGGGTTTAGGGCAGTCGGTTTTCCCGACCCAAATTTTTGATCATTGTCATTCCTCCAGGGGCAAGTCCCGTGTGATTGATATCTGTTATTCAACCTGACAGGGAGAGTATTTGCATGACGTACCGCGATTGGCTGCCATCCATCTTGGGTGAACAGAAGGGTGAGGCGGAAAATCCGTTCTCGGCACTTCGCAAGCAGATTGACACGGTCTTCGAAGACTTCGGCCGCGGCTGGCCCGCCTTGGGGGAGGAGTTCGCTGTCCGTTCAAATGTGAGCGAGACAGACAAGGAGGTCCGTATCACGGCAGAGCTGCCGGGTATCGACATGAAGGATATTGACATTTCTGTAGCGGGTAACCGCATCACCATAAAAGGTGAGAAAAAATCTGAAAAAGAGGAGAAGAAGGAAGAGGAAGGTCGGCAGTTTCTGAGGGTCGAACGCTCTTCTGGTTCATTCCAGAGGTCGATGAGCCTCCCATTTGAGTTCGATCCAGATGGGGTAAAGGCCGATTTCAAAGACGGGGTCTTGACCGTGACCATTGCGAAGCCGCCCGAATTGGCTGAGAAATCAAAAAAGATCGAAATCAGCAAGTCGGATTAGGCAACACAAAAAGGCCAGTGGGCGACATAGCATTCGGACCTATCGAGACGAATTCTACTCCCGAGAGAGCCAGTGCATGCCCTTTTGATAGGGTAGTGTCGACTCTCAGTTCCCCGGGGTCGCCTCTTATTTCCGCTCAAAAAACTCGGTAGGTCCCTAAGCGGCGCTGTTGGAGAGAGAAGAAGATATGGCCACATTCATTATGCTGACACGGCTCAGCCACCAAGGGCTCAAGTCACCGAGCTCACTGGAGACGCTCGGTCAGGATCTCACGGACATGTTGCTCGGCCGAAGGTTGCGGCCCGGATTTTGATCTCATCTTCGCTCCATAATGGCTACGATGATCTCAAAACCCTCTCTTCCCGATTCGCCTCAAGATGTCTCGTGAATGATGACGGGGAACAGGCTGGAACGCACCCTTTCGTTTCTGAAATGGACCAGTCACTTGCATTGAAAATGTCTGCTTAGGGGCGTTAAGAGGACGTGCTGACCAAGGCTCCGGCGCACTCGGCCGATATGGAGCTGCCTCTCCAAACGTCCGCTTCGTGGGTGTGGTCGAGATCTGTCTCTTATACACATCTGACGCTGCCGACGATGAGTACAACGTGGTTGTGTGGGGGGGGGGGGGGGGGTTGGAGGGTGGGGGGGGGGGGGGGGGGGGGGGGGGGGGGGGGGGGGGGGGGGGGGGGG
>JARFQK010000188.1 GCA_029287815.1 Gammaproteobacteria bacterium | reverse complement strand
GACCAGTATCGACGAAGAAAATATCGAGGAAGAGCGGCGCCTGGCGTACGTTGGCATCACCCGCGCACGGCGCAGCCTGACGCTGACGATGGCGCGAACACGCAAGCGTTACGGCGAGCGCGTGGTCTGTGAGCCCAGCCGTTTTCTGGACGAACTCCCGAAAGATGAGCTGGAGTGGATAGGCGGGGGTGAGGGGCCCGCACAGAAATCAACCCAGGAAAAAGGACGTTCGCATCTCGACTCGTTGAAGCAGTTGCTCGGCTGACTTTCGGGATGAGGCGCCGCCTGAACAGCTGAATTTACCGCAGAGGCGCGGAGGCGCAGAGTGAAGAAAGGCGAATGCATGGTAATGAGCCAGCATTTCTCAGCACGCGGCGTAGAATGACGACAAGGCATTGAACGGTCTGAGAAACCTCGGATCATCGAAGATACACTGTGTTTTTCAAGCATGCCTATCACGGTTCAGGCTTGTCTCTGTGACTCAGCGTCTCTGCGGTTAAGACTTTTACAACGAGCATCCTGCATCAACCCTTAACCCGCATTTCTCACCAGGCGGCTTGGAGCATTGATAAGGCATTGGCTCGTTTGAGAAAATTGGAATCATCGAAAATGCAGCGTGTTTTTCAACAGTGCCTATCACGGTTCAGGCTAGTCTTCGTGTCCGCAAGCTTGCTCTTCACTCAAACCGTAGCTATGGCTACGCTTTTCGCTCCAGAGCAGCGCTTACGAACACGAATCCTGCGCCTGCTGCCGTGATCCTGGTGAGAAATGCGGGTTAATCCTTACCTGCTGTTCGCTGTGGAATTGACACTTGCGCTGTCGCAGGCGGCTGACCCCGATCCATCGCAACGCCCAAAGATATATTAGAACTCATTAATTTGTTTATATAGCAGTCAGAATTTCTTATTGGCTAGATGGTATCCAGCTGGGGTAAATTGGCGTTCGATTTTATCTGCTGAACAGGGGAGATTGATGTCGACACCGCTCCACGATCCGGTTTCTGATAGCAGAGATGCCAACAGCCGGGTCGAGGTCAAGAATACGACTTGCTATATGTGCGCTTGCCGCTGTGGCATACGTGTTACGCTCAGAGACGGCGAGGTGCGCTATATCGAGGGTAATCCCGAGCATCCGCTGAACAAAGGCGTGATTTGTGCGAAGGGCGCATCTGGCATCATGAAGCAGTATTCTCCGGCGCGCTTGACCAAGCCGTTGTTGCGCAAACCAGGCGCCGAGCGGGGTGAGAACGCGTTCGAGGAGATTTCCTGGGAGCGTGCTTTCGACTTGCTGGAACAACGTCTCGCGCACATCCGCGAGACCGACCCGAAACGCTTCGCTTTGATCACTGGCCGAGACCAGATGCAGGCGCTGACCGGCTTGTTCGCGAAACAGTTTGGCACACCCAACTATTCTGCACACGGCGGATTCTGCTCGGTCAACATGGCCGCTGGCATGATCTACACCATGGGTGGCTCGTTTTGGGAGTTCGGTGGCCCCGATCTCGATCGCTCGCGCTTGTTCGTGATGATCGGCACTGCCGAGGACCATCATTCCAATCCGCTCAAGATCGCGCTATCCAAATTCAAACGCCAGGGCGGAAAATTCATTTCGATCAACCCGGTGCGCACCGGCTATTCGGCGATCGCCGATGAATGGATTCCGATCAAGCCCGGCACCGACGGCGCTCTGTTTCTGGCCCTGATCAATGAGATCATCAAGCAGGGGCTTTATGACCGCGACTTTCTGGTCAAGTACAGCAACGCGGCCGAACTGGTGAACATGGATCAGGCTTCGACTGAATATGGCATGTTCGTGCGTTTCGAGGTGCCGAAGGAAGAAGGCTGTTTCGATGCGCAGAACAAGTTATGGTGGGACCGCCACCTGGATCGGCCGATTTCGATGCACACGGCGGGGTCAGACCCCTATTTACTGGGAGAATTCACGCTCGACGATGGCACGCCGGTCAAGCCCGCTTTCCAGCTGCTGGTCGAGCGTGTGCGCAACTATACCGCCGAATGGGCGGCTGAGATCACCGGTATTCCGGCGGCGACGATCCAGCGCCTGGCCAACGAAATGGGCATTACCGCACGTGATGAAAAGATCGAACTGCCGATCGCCTGGACCGACACCTGGGGCAATGAGCACGACCACGTCAGCGGCAATCCGGTCGCTTTTCATGCCATGCGTGGCCTGGCGGCTCACTCCAATGGCTTTCAGACGATTCGGGCCCTGTCGATCCTGATGAGTATCCTCGGCACGATCGATCGGCCCGGCGGATTCCGTCATAAGGCCCCGTTTCCTCGGCCGATTCCGCCCTGCGCGAAGACGCCGACCGGGCCGAGCGATATTCGGCCTAATGAGCCTTTGAATGGAATGCCATTGGGCTGGCCAGCCGATCCGGATGATCTGTTCGTGGATGATAACGGCGAGCCGGTGCGTCTCGACAAGGCCTTCTCCTGGGAGTATCCACTTGCCGTTCACGGTCTGATGCACAATGCGATCACCAATGCCTGGCGTGGTGATCCCTACAGTATCGATACGATGCTGATCTTCATGGCCAACATGGCGTGGAATTCGTCGATGAACGCTGCGGAAATCCGTCGGATGCTGAATGACCGAGACGAAAACGGTGAATACAAGATACCGTTCATCGTCGTTGCTGATGCGTTCCAGTCAGAGATGGTTGCGTTTGCCGATCTGGTGCTGCCCGATACGACCTATCTCGAGCGCCATGATGTGATGTCGATGCTCGACCGTCCGATCTCAGAGTTCGACGGCCCGGTGGATTCGGTGCGGATTCCGGTGCTGCCGCCGACCGGCGAATGCAAGCCGTTCCAGGATGTGTTGATCGAACTGGGCACGCGTCTGCAGCTGCCGGCGTTTGTTCACGATGACGGTCGTCGCAAATTTCGTGACTATCCCGATTTCGTCATCAATTTTGAGACGGCGCCCGGCTCCGGGATCGGTTTCCTGGCGGGCTGGCGCGGTCAAGGTGGCGAGAAATTCATGAAGGGCGAGCCTAATCCGAAGCAGTGGGAGATGTACGAGAAGAATAACTGCGTGTTCCGCTATGAACTGCCAAAATCCTACCAGTACATGCGCAACTGGAACCAGGGCTATCTGGAATGGGCCAAGCGTCACAGCCTGACGCGATACGCAGAACCAATCAATGTTCAGATTTATTCTGAAGTGCTGCAGAAGTTTCGCTTGGCCGCACAGGGCCGGTCCTTCGGCAAGCAGCCGCCAGAGCGTTTGCGCGAGCGCATTGCGCAACATTTCGACCCGTTGCCGTTCTTCTCGGAGACTTTGGAGGCACAGCGTACCGATCTGCTGAAATATCCGCTAAATGCGATCACGCAGCGCCCGATGGCGATGTACCATTCTTGGGACTCTCAGAACGCCTGGCTGCGCCAGATCCACACCTACAACTATTTGTACGTGAATACCAGAACGGCCGCTGCGGCCGGCATCGAGGACGGTGGCTGGATGTGGGTGGAGTCGATGCACGGCAAGGTTCGTTGTCTGTGCCGTTATTCGGAAGCCGTCGAGCCAGGCACCGTGTGGACCTGGAACGCGATCGGTAAGGCCTCGGGTGCCTGGGGTCTTGACGGCAAGGCCAACGAGTCCAGACAGGGTTTTCTGCTGAATCACTTGATCAGCGAGGAACTGCCTTCCGAGCACGAAAACGAGCATCTGTCGAACTCCGATCCAATCACCGGGCAGGCAGGCTGGTACGATGTGCGCGTGCGCATTTATCCTGCCGCTGCGGATGAGCCGAAGCAGACCTGGCCGCAGTTCGACGCGGTCGCTTGTGTGCCCGGTCAATGCGAACAGCGGCCGCGCAGCAAGTGGTTGAAATATATTGCTGGCGCAATGCGCAAGCCGGGAGCGAGAGCATGAAACAGCTGGCATTGGTCATCGATTTGAATGTCTGCGTGGGTTGTCACGCCTGCGTCACCAGCTGTAAGGAGTGGAATACCTCGGGCCCGGCCGGATTCCTCGCCGACAGGAATCCCTACGATGCGGATCCTAGCGGCACTTTTTTCAATCGCGTGCAGACATTCGAGATTGGTGCCTACCCAAAAACCGAAACAGTACATTTCCCAAAAAGTTGCCTGCACTGCGAGGACCCGCCTTGTGTCCCGGTGTGTCCCACCGGCGCCAGCTACAAACGTGCGCAAGATGGTATCGTGCTGGTCGATTATGACAAGTGCATCGGCTGCAAGTATTGCTCGTGGGCCTGTCCCTACGGTGCCCGTGAGCTCGATCAAAACCAGAGGGTCATGAAAAAATGCACGCTGTGTGTCGACCGTATCTATGACGAGTCCTTGCCCCAGTCAGAGAGAAAGCCGGCCTGCGTGTTGGCTTGTCCGACAACAGCCCGGCTGTTCGGCGATGTGAATGACCCGGATTCGGTGGTGTCGGTCGCGATTCGTGAAAATGGTGGCTATCAGCTGATGCCGGAATGGGGTACGAATCCGGCCAATCACTACCTGCCGCGGCGCAAAACGCAAATCAGTATTCATGAGGACGAATTGATCCGTGTCGACAATCCGTTGAAGAAGGAGCGTCAATTGCCGATGCCCGGCAGTGAAGAACAAACGCTCGACGATATCACCTCGTGGTAAAACGAACGACCGGGAGTCACTATGCATCCAGCTTTTTCTGTGATTTTTCTGACGACCCTGATTGGAGTGGGTCAGGGCTTATTTCTCGCACTGTATACCGGACAACTCTACTCGGTGGTGAATGTTTTGCCGGTTCAGGACTCGCACAGCTTTTACGGCCTGGGCAGCCTGCTGACGCTGGTTTTTCTGCTTGCGGGCCTGGTCGCGTCGGTTTTTCATCTGGGCAGGCCTGAGCGCGCCTGGCGCACCGCTACCCGGTGGCGCAGCTCGTGGCTGTCGCGGGAGGTCATCGTATTACCCGCGTTCATCGCGCTTACAGCCCTATACGGTGTAATCAACTACTATGATCTGAATCCAGTGCTATTCAGTCTCAATGGCGAAATACATGTTGAACTCTCGCTAGTGGTTGGCGGTGTCAATACCGTGCTGGCGTTCGCGCTGTTTTTCTGCACCGCGATGATCTACGCCTGTGTCAAGTTCCTGCAGGAATGGGCGACACCACTGACGGTCGTTAACTACACACTGCTGGGCTCCGCTTCCGGTTTTTCCTTGGCGACCGCATTTGCCGCCTACACCGGTTCTGGGCTCGTCGCTTTTTATGCGGCCTGGGCCGTGATCATCACGCTGGCGGCCTTTGTAACGCGCATCGCGTCGTTGCTGCGCAATGCCAATATCAAATACAAATCCAGTCTGCGCTCCGCGATCGGTATTCGTCACAGCAACATTCAACAGAAGTCCTGTGGCTTTATGGCAGGTTCCTTCAATACGCGCGAATACTTCCATGGAGCAACCAAACGAAAATTTCGCTCAGTCAAATGGACGTTCCTGTTGTTGGTGTTCCCACTGCCGGTACTGCTGATTGGGATTGGTTTGGGCACCAGCCAAGCTCAGGTGTTTGCGCTTGCATTTGCGATCCAGTACCTCGGGCTGCTCGCAGAGCGCTGGTTTTTCTTTGCCCAGGCCCGGCATCCGCAGAACCTTTACTATCAGACGGCGTGATTTTTGGATCACCGCAAAGGCGCAAAGCACGCAGAGATTCTTGATAGCAAGTAGGAGCGACTTTAGTCGCGAACGGCCTCGGTTCGCGACTAAAGTCGCTCCTACAGATCCTACTACGACACCTTTGCTTACTTTGCGTCTTTGCGGTGAACAAATAACCGGCATTTTTTCTGTGGCTGAATCGGTGTTGTACTACGCTTATACACAGTACAAAGCAAACACTGCCATCATGCCGGAACAGAAAGACCTTGAATTGCTGATCAACGGCCACACGCCGATTCTGCAAATCGAAACACACGAGGAGCAGCGTGCGCTCGACTTGCTGGTCAGGATTGCCACACAGAATTTCATCCCCCTGTTCAAATGGTCGGTCACCGAAGGGCTCGGACGCATCGATATCGATCTGGGCATTCAGCGGCACAATGCGGAACCCAAAGATGTCCTGGGGCACATCAAGGCGTCGGAGGTCGACGGCATTTATGTGCTGCTGGATTTCGATCCGTTCCTTCAGGATCCGGTCAATGAACGTTACGTCAAAGAGATTGCAATGCGTTTCGAGGGCAGCAGGAACAAGCTGGTGTTGATCAGTCACCACATCGACATGCCTGTTGGCCTGCGGCAACGGGTTGCCAGATTTGAGCTGTGTCTACCCGACACCGGGGCGTTGGAACGCCTGGTGCGTGAGGAAGCATCCGAATGGCAGAAGCAGTCGGGCAAACCGGTGAAGACTGATCGCCAAACGTTGCAGCGGCTGGTGCAGAATCTGAGCGGGCTGACGCACAGTGATGCCAGGCGACTCGTGCGCAATGTGATCGTCGACGATGATGCGATTACTGAGGATGACTTGCCGGAAGTTATGCGCAGCAAATATCAACTGCTGAATCGCGATGGTGTGCTGTCGTTCGAGTTCGATACGACGCGGTTCTCCGAGGTTGGCGGTATGGGCAAACTCAAGCAGTGGCTGCAGCGACGGGAGAGCATCTTTCGTGGGCCGATCGACGATCGCGTAATGGATTCGCCCCGCGGGCTTCTTTTGCTCGGCGTGCAGGGCTGTGGCAAAAGTCTTGCCGCCAAGGCAGTCGCGGGTGTCTGGGGGGTGCCGCTATTACGCTTTGATTTCAGCGCGCTGTACGACAAGTACATCGGCGAGACCGAAAAAAACCTGCGTGAGTCACTGAAGACCGCGGAAGTCATGGCGCCTTGTGTAATGTGGATCGATGAGATTGAAAAAGGCATTTCAGGTGGGAACGACGAGGGTACTTCAAAGCGCATTCTGGGTTCGTTGCTGACATGGCTGGCAGAAAACAAAGCCAAGGTGTTCATCGTTGCGACAGCGAACAGCATCGATGAGCTACCCCCGGAATTGGTCCGCAAGGGGCGACTCGATGAGATATT
>JARFQK010000321.1 GCA_029287815.1 Gammaproteobacteria bacterium | reverse complement strand
AATACTTTGCGTCCTTGGCGTCTTTGCGGTGAATCAACTTCCAACAAAACTCTACAGTGCCGATGCGGTTGCGCGTCTTGATCGTATTGCTATCAATGACTACGGCATCCCTGGATATACGTTGATGCGCCGAGCGGGGCGAGCGGTTTTCGATGTGCTCAAAGAAAACTATCCGCATGCGAGTTCGGTTCTGGTACTGTGCGGTGCCGGCAATAACGCCGGCGACGGCTACGTAATAGCGCGGCTAGCCCACGGCAATGGGTTCAATGTTCGTGTTGTCAGCATGATCGATCCTGAAAAGCTACGCGGCGATGCCAGGCTAGCCTGGCAGCACTGGCAGGAGTGTGGTGAAACTTCGCGCTACCATGGCGCCATGATGATCAGTGCTGATGTTGTGATCGATGCGCTGCTTGGAACCGGGTTGGCGCGCGATGTCGAGGGTGACTGGAAGCAGTTGATCAACAAAGTCAACCGGTCTGAGGTGGCCGTGATCTCGGTTGATATTCCGTCCGGACTGAATGCAGATACTGGCGTTGTGTCTGGGGCAGCGATCAGAGCTGATCATACGGTCAGCTTTATCGGTCTGAAAAAGGGCATGTTTACTGCGAGTGGCAAAGCCTGCAGCGGTGAGGTTCTGTTTGAGGATCTCGGGGTTCCGGCAAAGGTTTTTGACTCGGTCAGCGTCGAGGCGGAGCTGCTATCGCAACCGTCGCAGTGGCGGTTAGCGCCTCGGCGGCACGACACGCATAAGGGTCAGACCGGGCATGTTCTGATCATAGGTGGCAATTTAGGTATGCCTGGGTCGGTAGCACTCGCGGCCCGTGCTGCATTCAGGTCAGGTGCCGGTCTCGTATCTGTCGTCACCCGTCCTGAGCACATCGGTGCCGTTGTTACAGTATGCCCGGAGTGCATGGTGCACGCGAGCGTAAATGGTGAGATTCGTAGTGATCTTCTCGACAGAGCCGACTTCATCGCGATTGGCTGTGGTCTGGGTCAGGATGCGTGGGCTGAGCGTCTGATGCATAGCGCGATGAATTCAGCCTATCCGCTGGTCGTCGACGCTGACGCGTTGAATATCCTGGCGAAAAAGCGACCAGCGGGCTTGACTCAAAAAAGCGTCATCACGCCGCATCCAGGTGAGGCAGCACGCTTATTGAAACGACCCACATCCGAGATACAGCAAGATCGTTTTCGGGCGGCCAGGCAGCTTGGGCGAGAATACAATGCCCAGGTCGTACTCAAGGGGTCGGGTACGATCGTCCAGCGGGGTGACGATACCTTTGTATGCGCACTGGGCAATCCAGCCATGGCAACCGCAGGCATGGGTGATGTCCTGACGGGTGTGATCGCGTCGCTTTCTGCGCAACAAACAGTCACGGGTCGGGATTTGTGCGAGGCGGTCGTCGGCGCCGTTTGCCTGCATGCTCGAGCAGGTGATTTGGCGTCTCTCGGAGATGACCGGGGCTTGATGGCAACCGATGTGATTGAGCACCTTCGTGATGCCGCCAGGTGAGAGCACAATGGGTCGATCTATCAAGCGGTTTGTGCATTCCCAGACAGAACTCGAGTCGTTCGCCGCACGGCTCGCCGAACACGCGCAGCCTGGTCTGGTTATTTATCTGACTGGGCCCTTGGGAGCCGGTAAGACGACCTTCGCACGGGGATTTCTGCGCGGACTTGGCTATCAGGGGGTTGTCAAAAGCCCAACCTATACCCTGGTTGAGCCTTACAGTATCACTTCTGAATTACTGTGCTATCATTTTGATTTATACCGCTTGACGGATGCGGAGGAGCTGGAATTCACTGGTGCCAGAGACTATTTCGACGATTCTTCGATCTGCCTTGTCGAGTGGCCGGAGAAGGCGGCCGGATACCTGGCTGATGCCGATCTCGTTTGTGCATTGGCGCATCACCCCGATGGGCGGAAACTGTTGCTAAGCGCCTGTTCCGCAAAGGGCAAGCGGCTGATGTCGCTGTTGGAACCTTATTAATTACTCTAGCTTCATCTTCTATGTTCATAAAAAATATATAAAAAAAATTCGCGAAATTACTTGAAAATTTGTCAAAAATAATCAAACTATTAGTTCAATAATAATAGCCGATGGTCGCTTTCTCAAACCATGGAAAAAAATCGTCGAAAATTTCTCGGGCGACTCGCGGCATTGAGCGGGATTGCAACCATGTCTGCCATCCCTGGAGTGGCTCACGCGGCAGCAACGAAAGTCAAGGATATTCGCTTATCCAGTCACTCCGGCTACGTGCGCCTGGTTTTTGACCTCAGCAAGACGGTTGATCACTCGATCTTCACGTTGGAGGAACCCGATCGGATCGTGCTCGACCTGAAGCAGACGACAATGACACACGGCATGGTTGATCGTGTGAATTCGCATTCGCTGATTCGTCGTATTCGCAGCGGTATCAGGAATGGTAATGATCTGCGCGTTGTGTTCGATCTTCAGCGTGAAGCGACACCAAGAAGTTTCGTGCTTGGACCTTCAGGCAAGTCTGGATACCGGCTCGTGCTGGACTTGCATAGCGACAAAGCAACATCATCCGCGTCCAAACCGAGGACCAAGCGCACCACAGCACTGCGTGATGTCATTGTCGCGATCGATGCGGGGCACGGTGGCAAAGACCCGGGCGCCCTCGGCAAGAATGGTACCAAAGAAAAGACAGTGACCCTGGCAATTGCCAAAAAGCTGGAGCATGAGATCAACCGGCAGAAAGGCATGAAAGCCGTGCTGATCAGAAGAGACGACCGTTTCCTACGTCTACGCCAGCGCATAAAAGCAGCTCGTAGATCTAACGCTGATATGATGATATCACTGCACGCGGATTCATTCCCTGATCCCCGCGCCAGAGGTTCCTCGATATATGCGCTTTCGGTGGATGGGGCGACGTCGGAGACAGCGAAGCTGTTGGCCGAAAAAGAAAATGCCGCGGATCTGCTATTTGGTGACGTGAGCTTGGCCGTTGATGATCAAATGGTCAAAGAGGTTCTCTTCGATCTGTCGCTGACGGGGACCATTCAGTCGAGTCTGGATATTGGTGACGAGATCCTGCGGCAGATCAAACATGTCAATCGCGTGCACAAAAAACAGGTACAGCAGGCCGGATTTGCCGTGCTCAAAGCGCCGAATATACCGTCAGTGCTCCTGGAAACCGCGTTTATTTCCAATCCGCGCGAGGAGAAAAAACTGAAAAGTGCTGCGCATCAGCTCAAAGTTGCCAAAGCGATCAGCAAGGGTGTCGCAAGTTACTTTTCCCGCAAGGCACCTCCGGGTACCTGGTTAGCTGCCAGTGAAATGGATTACACTGTGCGATCTGGCGATACCCTCAGCAGCATTGCCCAGCGATATCAAACCAGCGTAGAAAGTTTGCGTGCGCGCAATGCGATACATACAACAAGCTTGAATGCAGGTCAGCTGTTGAAGATCCCGGTGAGTTAACAAGCCAGATTATCTGGCAATCAATAACAAAATTACTCACATCAGTCCTGCTTGAGGGCCCTGGTCAGTTCCAGGGCCATTTTTTTCAGCGCTCTATCGTGGCGCAATCCGATGCCGCCTGATTACAAATGGATGGACCTATCTGGACCGTGGTTTCCGTTTATTGAAAAGAGATACGTATAAAAATCAATAAACTAAAAGATTTTTCTTGATGTGCTCTGAATTGATGCCGTCAGCATTGGAGCGTTGATCCGAAGTGTTTTCACTGAAAAAAGAATCGTTCTCGTTCGTGACGATTGCGTGACGCTCACAATCTGGTGCTAAAGAATATGCTGTTGATGGCCGATAAACATAAATACCGATAATCTCAGATGCGAGCAGCCTTGTAGCAGTGACTAAGAATAGCGCAAGACAGGACACAGAATCGCATCTGACGAGACCAATGGGAAGGGTTTGATCGTTGAGCATATGCAAGTCACGGTTGGTTCTGGATTCCTCCACAGAGGGCCTCGATTCGGGCGCAGCGCTAGCTGGGATGTCGGCTATGGTTGTTGACGATGAGGAGCTGATGCGGGATTTCCTCTGTATGGCAGTACAGAAATCCGGCGTCGGCCATGTCGTTTCAGCCGGCTGCGGCATCGATGCTCTCGATTTGATTGAACAGAACCCGGCGCATATCGATATCATTTTATGCGATCTGCAAATGCCGGAGATGGACGGCATCGAGGTTATTCGTCATCTTGCGAATGATGGTTTCGCTGGTGGAATAGTCCTGGTGAGTGGCGAGGACAAACGCGTGCTGAAGACCGCGGAAAACATGGCAGCGGTTCGGGGCCTCAATGTGATTGGGAGCTTATCCAAACCGGTGCCAGTGCATAGCATCATTGCCATGATGAATAAATTCGCAGTTTCAGAGCACAAGACGTCCTGGGCGATGCCCGAAGTGACAGCCGACGAACTGGACGTGGCCATTCGATCGGGAGAGATTATCGCTTACTACCAGCCCCAGATTGACATCAAATCAGGGCGTGTGAAGTGTGTCGAAACCCTTGCCCGCTGGCCTCATCCTGAGAGAGGCATGATTTCCCCCGATGTCTTCATTGATCTGGCGGAGCGTCATGACTTGATCGACCCGCTTACCGATACGATAATCATGCAAGCGACACGCCAGGGCGCGAATTGGCACAAACAGGGCGCCGACATCAATGTAGCGATCAATATCTCCATGAACAACCTGCGTCATCTCGATTTTCCTGATCGGTTGAATGATATGGTGAGTAATGCGGGAATGGATATCAAAAAGCTGGTTATCGAAATAACCGAGAGCCAGTTGGTCAAGGACCTCGGCACCTGTCTCGACATTCTGACACGCTTAAGACTGAAAGGCCCCACACTTTCGATCGATGATTTTGGTACCGGCTATGCTTCGATGGAGCATCTCAAGGAAATGCCGTTTGAAGAACTGAAAATTGACCGTGCGTTCGTCAACGGAGCCTGCAAGGACGATACCGCGCGAGCGATTCTCGAGAGCAGTATATTTCTGGCCAAGCAGTTGGAGATGACGACAGTAGCTGAGGGTGTGGAGACCTCGAGCGACTGGGACCTTGTTACGGCGCTGGGATGTGATGTGATACAGGGTTACTACGT
>JARFQK010000185.1 GCA_029287815.1 Gammaproteobacteria bacterium | reverse complement strand
ACCTGCACAGCTGTCCACAAGCCGACACCGGTAATCAATCCGACCAGCAGGAACAGGGTTTGTAATGGATGGCGCCAGTAGTGGCTGAGCAGCGCGTGCAGCGTCCAAAACAGTTGCCTCAACATGCTTTCAACTTCCTGCCGTTCCACACCAAGCATTTCTCAGCCTGAACGGCCATGGCCTGTTGGGCTAAGCCAGATGAGCCCGTGTCGTGTTCAGGATTGACGCCGGCGTTGCACGCGCTGCCCAGGACGCTCGAAAATTTGGCGGTCTGTCGAGTCATCGCATCACATTTAATCAAGCTGGACCAACTGACCATTGTGCAAGCGCCAGCGTTGATCCAGGTAAGCCGCCATCCTCGTGCTGTGGGTCGCCATCAGCAGGCTGCTACCCGATTCTCGTACCAGCTCGATCAGCAGCTGCAGAACTGCGCCACTGGTGTGCTCGTCCAGGTTTCCAGTCGGTTCATCGGCAAGCACCAAATCCGGTTTGTGCAACAAGGCACGGGCCATCGCAACACGTTGCTGCTGACCACCGGATAATTGTTGTGGCAGTCGCTGGAGCAAATCGCCGAGTCCGAGCCGTGCGATCAAGTGATCACGGTAGGCTTTGTCCAGCCGTTGGCACAGACGCGCCTGCAATTGCAGGTTGTCGGCAACATTCAGGGTGGAGATCAGATGATATTGCTGGAATACCAGGCTGACCTGTTCGCGTCGGGTCTGATTCCAGTCGCTTTCGCGAAATTCGGCTGTGGACCGGCCCAGCAACCGAATGTCGCCACTATCCGGCAAATCCAGCCCGGCGACCATGTGTAACAAGGTGGTCTTGCCGCTGCCACTCTCGCCCAGCAATGCGGCGGAACAACCCTGATCGAGCGAAAAATTGACACCAGCCAGAACAATGATCTGGCCACCCGGCTGGTGATACGACTTACTCAGATTCTCAAGTTGAAGCATGTGGGGCATCGGGCAGGCCATATTTTGATCAAGACGCGTTGGGTCACACTGCAGCGACGCGTTTGTGCCATCCAGTCAGCTGCAGGCACAGGCAATCGCCGGGTGCTGCTTGGATCTGCTTGCTGACCGTTCTCAGCTGCGCGCCACTACTCGCCTGATAGTGAATCCTTCGCGGATCCTGATTGCTACTTTTCGATCAGTTCCAGCGTGTTACCATCGAAATCGCGACAAAACAATGCGCGGCGACCAGAACTACTCAAGCTATAAGACAGCTCTGCTCGATCAAGTTCAGCGATTATTTGGTCCAGGTCAGACACCGTCAAGGCTGTGTGTCGGTCCCGGCCGCCGTGTGCCGGCCGGTCATGAACCGGGTCTGGATTGGGTAACTCGATCAAGTGAATCTGCCCTCCCTCAGCCAGATCCAGCCAGGCGCCAGGGTAGGACAGATTCGGGCGAGCGTGATTTTGTTCGAGACCGAGGACGCCAACGTAAAACTCCAGGGCCCTGTTGGTGTCCGCGACCAGCACGCTGGCATGGTCAAAACCTTTGATAAAACTTTCGCCCAAGATACCGTGCCTCAAAATCGCTTATAATACTCGCCCCGCAGACATTGACACCGTCTCGCAGCGCGAAGTTTAAAGTTTATACGAAAACGCTAGTGCGATTCGAGGCGGCCAGACCAGGCGCGAGGCCTAAACAGCAAAGTACGAGCAGCCCCTCAATGAATCCACTGTTGCAGCAACTCCAGCCGTACCCGTTCGAAAGGCTGGCCGCACTCAAGGCGGGGTGCGCACCTCCGGCTGACCTGGAGCATATCGCCTTGTCAATTGGCGAACCAAAGCACCCGTCTCCTGAGGTCGCATTGGCATCACTGCGGCAAAATTTGGAACTGTCCAATCGCTATCCGCTGACCCGAGGCAGCCCTGAGCTGCGGCAGGCAATCGCTCACTGGCTGCAGCGCAGGTTCAAAGTAGCCGCCGGAAGCATCGATGCGGACAGACACGTGATACCGGTCAATGGCACCCGCGAGGCCCTGTTTGCATTTGCGCAGTGCATCGTTGATGGCCGATCCGATGGGCTGGCGCTGATGCCGAATCCGTTTTACCAGATCTACGAGGGCGCCGCGATCCTCGCGGGAGCGCACCCCTATTTCTACAGTACGCTCGAGCAGAACAATTATCTCGCTGATATTGATGCCATCGATGAAAAGACCTGGCAACGTTGCCAGCTGATCTACATCTGTTCCCCGGGCAACCCGACCGGCGCCGTGATACCTGAAGCGCAGCTGGTCAAACTGATCGAAAAATCTCTGCGCTATGACTTTGTCATTGCATCAGACGAGTGTTACTCGGAGATCTACTTCGATGATAACCCCCCGCCCCCGGGCTTGTTGCAAGCCGCTTTCAACAGCGGGAACCAGTCGTTCACGAACTGCGTGGTCTTTCACAGTCTGTCCAAACGCTCCAACCTGCCGGGCATGCGTTCCGGCTTCGTCGCCGGTGATGAAAAAATCATCCGTTCGTTCTTGCTCTACCGTACCTATCATGGTTGCGCGATGCCCCCGGCGCACCAGATTGCCAGCATCGCGGCCTGGAATGACGAGGAGCATGTACGCGCCAACCGCGAGCTCTACCGCAAGAAATTCGATGCAGTGCTTGACATTCTGGCACCCGTCAGTCGCGCACGAAAACCTGACGCCGGTTTTTACATCTGGTTGAACACCCAACGATCGGACACCGATTTTGCGCAACAGCTCTATGTTCGTCAGAACGTAACAGTGCTGCCTGGTAGTTTTCTGTCCCGCGATGTGAATGGTGCCAACCCCGGAAGCCGTCATGTCCGTATGGCGCTGGTTGCTCCACTGGACGAGTGTGTCGAAGCGGCCAACAGAATCAAGCAATTCATAGACAGTTTGGATTAACCTAGCTCACAGGAGACGATTGTGGAAGACCTGAAAAAAATCATCGAAGAAGCCTTTGAACGAAGAGCCGATATTACCCCACGAAATGTTGAAACCCATATCGCCGATGCGGTCAACGAAGCCATTGCACTGCTCGACTCCGGTCAGGCGCGCGTCGCAGAGAAAGGAAGCGACGGCTGGGCTGTGAACGAGTGGCTAAAAAAAGCGGTACTACTGTCCTTTCGCATCAATGATAACGAATTTATCAAGGGTGGGTTCACCAATTACTACGACAAGGTCGAGTCCAAGTTTGCCGACCACAACACGCGCGCCTTCAGAGAATCCGGCGTGCGTGTGGTGCCACCAGCCACGGCACGCATTGGCTCGTATATAGCGCCCAGCGTGGTGCTGATGCCCTCCTACGTCAATATCGGCGCCTATGTCGACTCTGGCACCATGGTCGACACCTGGGCCACTGTCGGCTCCTGCGCACAAATTGGAAAGAACGTTCACCTCTCCGGCGGTGTTGGCATCGGCGGTGTACTTGAACCGCTGCAAGCCGCACCGACTATTATCGAGGACAACTGTTTCATCGGTGCCCGCTCGGAGATCGTCGAGGGCGTCATCGTCGAAGAGGGTTCGGTCATCTCGATGGGTGTTTACATCGGCCAGAGCACCAAGATCTACAACCGTACAACCGGCGAGATCACCTTTGGCCGCATTCCTGCCGGCTCGGTCGTCGTATCCGGTAATTTGCCCTCGAAAGATGGCCGTTACAGCCTGTATTGTGCAGTCATCGTCAAGCAGGTCGACGAAAAAACCCGCGGCAAGGTCGGCCTGAACGAACTGCTTCGCGAAATAGATTAAATCACGGTAGTTCACCGCAAAGGCGCAAAGGTCGCAAAGACATTTTTGGTGTTGCCCAATTTCAACCGCTGTAAACAGAGGCAACACAATCTCGAAGGATCAGTGCAGTAAGAAAAAACTGTCCTAACCTTTGCGTCCTTTGCGCCTTTGCGGTGATCATCTAATTTAAGGTTTCTCCATGATCAAAATCTATGGTATTCCCAACTGTGACACGATGCGAAAAGCTCGTAAGTGGCTGGAGGCGCATGGTCTCGAATACGAGTTTCACGACTACAAGAAACAGGGTGTTCCACAGAAAGAACTCAGAAGCTGGATCGAACGCGCAGGCTGGGAGCATCTGCTCAATCGGCGGGGCACCACCTGGCGTAAGCTGGATCCAGACATTCGGGCCAATATCGATGAAGGCCGGGCTACAGCGATCATGTTGGAGCATCCTGCGATCATCAAGAGACCAGTGCTTGAATCGGGCAACACGCTGTTGATCGGCTTCAACGAAAAAGACTACCAGCAGCGTCTGAAATGATACCGCCACTCTGAGCACAAGGATGAGTTATCCAAATAATAGACTGTTTTGTCTAGCTTTTTTGTAGATCATCGGCATCGGGCCAGCAACTACTGGAGCACTCGCCGCTTCGCAGGCGCGTCGGACCTGCGTCATTTTTATTGATAATCGCCGCAGTATCGCCGAAATATGCTAAGTATTGGTTGTAGCGACGATTTTTTGTCTATACACCTCAATCAAAGTGATAAGGACGACCCAGTCAGGACTTTGGCCCGCAACTATGCCCAGCCAGAAAACAGAGATACTGGTTGTTGACGATTCGCCAACCATTCGCGCGACTGTCGCCAAATATTTGGGCGACGAGTACAGCACGCTTGCAGCTGCAGATGGTGAGGAAGGCTGG
>JARFQK010000273.1 GCA_029287815.1 Gammaproteobacteria bacterium | reverse complement strand
CAGGGCGTAGGCAATACCCACCCTGAAGACGTTTCTGCGTTTGAGCTCCCCAAAAAAAGACATCGCGATCCCTTAAATATGAAGGCGCAACATTAACAGATTTAACCGGGCTGGCGCCGGCGTGACAAGAACTACGGTGCGCCGTCGGATACTGATCGTCTCGAGGGCTGGATAACTGATCCGTCGGTGAATAGACGAACGGGATAAAACCCGTAGAATGGCCGCTTCCTGAAGGCTGGCTCATTAATGACTGAAGCCCTACTCCAAAGCGACCCCGGCAGTGGCAACTCACTTGTTGTCACTTTTTCGGGTGACTGGTTGTTGGGCTCGGGACTGCCCAGCGCAACGCATGTACTACGGCAATTGCAACAGTCGCCACGGCCAGCTTCCGTTTCGTTCACTACAAGCTTGCTGGGCGAATGGGATACAGGGCTGATCATTGCCCTGCTCGCGATACATCGCGAGGCTGTCAAACAAAACGTCGAGGTCGATGGGGCCGGTCTTCCGGATGGCGCCCGGCGGCTGTTAGACCTCGCATTCGCCGTTCCCGAACGAGAAGGAGCCAGGCGACACTCAAAGCAAAAACGATTCCTTGAGCGAGTGGGTGAAAGCGTTCTCGAGCTTTCCGAAAACGGCAAAGATCTCCTTACATTCGCGGGCGAATTGGTGCTCTCGCTCAGACGTTATGCTCGCGGAACTGCGACTTACCTGCGCTCGGATTTATTGCAGCACATTCAGGAAGCGGGCGCACAGGCATTTGCGATCGTGAGCGTGATCAGCTTTTTGATCGGCATGATTTTCGCCTTCGTCGGTGTCATGCAACTTAGTATGTTTGGTGCCGGCATCTACACGGCCGACCTTGTCGCTGTCGCAATGATCAGGGAAATGGCGCCGATAATGACCGCTATTATCATGGCGGGGCGGACGGGTGCCGCTTATGCCGCGCAAATAGGCACCATGAAAGTGAATGAGGAAATCGACGCCCTGCAAACACTGGGCATGCAGCCGATTGATTTTCTCGTCACACCACGTGTCATTGCTCTTGTTTTGATGATGCCCTTGCTGACTATGTACGCGAGCTTGATGGGTATTTTCGGCGGCATGGCGGTAGGCGTGGTAATGCTGGACATCAGCCTGGTGCAATACGTCGCGCAAACTGTAAACGCGGTCGGATTGAACAGCCTGTTTGGCGGACTATTCAAGAGCATCGTTTACGGTAGCCTTGTCGCGGTCGCCGGTTGTCAGCAAGGTATGGCCTGCGGCAACAGCGCACTTGCCGTTGGCCAAAGCACAACCAAAGCAGTCGTAATGGGCATCGTCTTGATCGTAGTCAGCGCCTCTGTCCTGACGGTCATCTACATCAACATCGGAATTTGAGATGCCGGATTCCCATTCACAAATAGTCGTCGAAAATCTCACGTTGGCGTATGGGGATTTTCTGATTCAGAAGAACCTGAATTTCACCATTAACCGTGGCGACGTCTTCATAATTATGGGTGGCTCCGGCTGTGGTAAGAGCACGCTGTTGAAGTCCATGATCGGTTTGAAGAGTCCGGACATGGGCGATATTTCTTACAACGGCGTGCCATTTTGGTCATCTGAGCACCAGCAGCAGGAAACCATGAAACGCGGCTTTGGCACGACCTTCCAGGCGGGTGCGTTATGGAGCTCTATGACCCTGGCCGAGAATATCGGGCTGGCACTCCGGCAGTACACCGACTTGAGCCATACTGCCATTCGTGATGTGGTGGCCTACAAGCTGATGCTGGTCGGGCTTGCAGGATTTGAAGACTATTATCCGAATGAAATCTCTGGCGGCATGATGAAACGAGCCGGTCTGGCTCGTGCGATGGCGTTGGATCCGGAGATACTGTTTTTCGACGAGCCTTCGGCCGGACTCGATCCTATCAGTGCGAAATTGCTGGATGATTTGATTCTCGAGCTGCGCGACAGTCTGGGCACGACCGTCGTTATCGTAACGCATGAGCTGGCCAGTATATTTGCCATTGGCAATAATTCTGTGTTCCTGGATCCAGTCACAAAAACGCAGCTGGCAACAGGTGATCCAAACGATCTAAGGGATAATCATGAGAATCTGGTGGTTCGAAACTTCCTGCAACGAGGCATGGCGGAGACAACAAGATGAGTAAGCAGGCCAGCCCTACCGTAATCGGGGCATTCGTCGTTGGCGCCGTCATATTGATCGCAACTGCCTTCGCACTATTCGGTGGCACGCAAATTTTTGCGACGAAGAATCGCTACATCGCGGTGTTCTCTGAGCCGACCAACGGACTGCGGGTCGGCGCGAATGTGATGCTGAACGGTGTCCGCATAGGATACGTATCCGATATCGATCTGATCATCGACGACGTAAGTTTCGAAACCGACACACAGGTCGTTCTCGAGTTACTCAATGAGGACATCAAGACCAGGTCCGGCGGGGAGCTTGACGCGGACTTTGCGGCCAGATTTAACCATGAAAGACTTATTCACGAGGCTGGATTGCGTGCTTCACTGCAAATGGAAAGTTTCGTTACCGGCCAGCTAAGCGTGGCATTGCAGCTCAGACCTGAAACGGAGGCAGTAATGCGTGCGGTTGACGCACCGTACGATGAGATCCCGACTGTCGCGTCAAATGTGCAGGAACTTCTCAATAATCTGCAATCCTGGTTCGCGGAAATTCAGGAGAATGTTGATTTTCGTGGTCTCGGTCAGCGACTCAATGACGTGCTTGAGTCAATCGACGAATTGGCCCGCTCCGAGGATATGCGCGAATCATTCGCCGGTCTCAATCGCCTGATTAACGACGCGGAAATGCAGCAGCTCGCCGGGCAGGTGGTCGCAACGCTCGAGGAAATGCGCGAGGCATCGAGCGCTGCGAGTGACCTGTTCAGCAGCGCAGAAAAAGATGTCGACATGCTGGTCGCGG
>JARFQK010000227.1 GCA_029287815.1 Gammaproteobacteria bacterium | reverse complement strand
ACTCGATGGGGTCCCAGTCGTAGCTGAACAACGCGAGGGTTTGTCTCGGTTTGTTAGAAAGCGGTCTGCTGGACATGTGTTTAGCTCGAATCACCCGTCAGGGCGGCTACAAGTTGGCCACCATTAATGGAAAGAGCCAATAACCGTGAATGGCTTAAATAACTTTGCCGGAACCTGGGAAAGGGACAGCGGGTGAGCTTTGAAGTTCCTTTCACGCTAGTATATTTTTGTTTCTGCATTGCGCTTATTTTTCTGTTGCTATTGGTATCGTTAGAGGTTACATTCCCATTTGCTAAATGATCAAAAATCTCCGAATCGCTTGAGTACAATCCGGAAAATATTATCTGGCTTTTCTGTTTGACGCGAACGGAATCGGTCGTTTAGATCATAGGCATCACAATCTTCACGCGCTGTAGGTCACACTGAAGTGACCACCTAACACAGATAATTCGTCGTCAACGAACGACTCTTCCATAGCTAACTGCTGTTGCACTTTGCCCGGATACAGTCCAGCGATCATACCTGTATGAGGCCGTCGCTCACGAATCCACGTGGATCTGTTCGTCCACGCGGAGTTGCTACACGTTGGCAGGCTCGTCAGAAATAAATGCTCTTCAAACAAGGATCTCCTGAACATTTCAACACTACCTTTGGAGAGAACATATGCTACACACAGGCGCACCAAACCGCAGCAGTGCCAGAGCATATCTGGCATCGATCATTGTAGGCACTGGTTATGTCCACGCTTCCGACCCTTTCGGTGAGGTGGGGTCGATCTTTGCAGACACTGTCATGAATCCGTTGCCGCAGTCGAGAATATTCGATTCGCTTGTCATGATGACGACATAAACTCAGATTAATATTGAGTCAGACGTGTTGACGACCATCAATTGCAGGCCCCGGTCCATGCGGTCGGTGTTCTCGTTAAAAAGCATGAGGGAGCACGTGTCCCCCTTGCCATGTCGTTATGAGAGTAACAAGTACGCACCAACTATCTGAGGCGCCTTGGTGTCCGCGGCGCCTGACCAACACAGGGGATACCCATGAGAATACTCGTACTGGACGGCGATCATATCCTTACCATGGTTCTTGCCGATCATCTCGCAGAGCGTGGACACCGCGTGGTTCCCGCGTTCGATGGACATCTTGGCAAGATCTTTTGTGAACAAAAAAACTTTGATCTGGTTCTTATCCACTTCGTTTTGCCGAAATATAACGGCATCGAAATTGTGGAACGGCTTCGACAAAAGAGTCAGAGGACGCGCGCGATCATGATCAAGGGCTCCTCCGACCTCCCCGTTGAAGAGTCGGAGCGCATCGCGGCCCTGAATGTGGAAGCTGTGATTGAGAAGCCATTCTCGTTCTCCGAGATCGATGAACTCGTTGATAAACGGGCACCGAATCTCGAGGGCATCGAGCATTGATCGGCACAAAAACGCGTGAAAGCGTCACGCCAAAAGCGCGCATGTTGCACGAAGCATTTGGATTTGTAGTGGCTGGCACTTCAACCACATCGCTCGATTCGACTTTGCACGCGCGCTGCTTTTACCAATTTATCGTTGATAATTTCGGGATAAAGGTGCCAGTGGTGCTCGATTGAAATGGCCTGGACGTGAAGGTAATTTTCCACGCGTAGGCGCGTGCGCTTATCCAGATGTTGCAATGTCAGCAGTGACGGCGAAATCCACTTGATGTAATCGCAGGCCCGCTGTTGCTCTTCATCGTTCGCCCATCCTTCCTCCAGCAGTAGCGTGGGGAACTGATTTCCTGCAATGACTTCGCCCTCGATCTCGACAACACCGTCACCACCGCCCATGCGCCTGATCCAGCGTTTGTCGATATTTAGACCAGCGCGCTGTCTCACCTGCATTGCGAGTTTTTGGGATTGTGGAAATCGACGTTGGCTGGGAGAGCCATTGGTACCAATACAGCAGGACCAGTCGTCAGGTTCTGATGTCGACACGATGGCAGTCGGCCGCGATGACGCCAATAGAGCAAGTGGCTTTTGATTATCGCCGTCAAACAGCCAGAGTTCACGATTGTCCTCAAGTTTGAACGGCAGCCGTTGCTGATTCGCCCGCGCGTGAGCAGCCAGTGCTTCGCACTTTTTCGCAAGATCAAAGTAGTCTTGGTCCTCTGCCGGCGAGTTGGATCGTTGTAGCAGGCCATCACTCATCGACCACATGCCGAAGCGATAATATATTTTTCTTTGATTGCCTTGATCCGAGCAATCCTGGACCGGGGATTGCCCGGCACGTACGAGGATTTCCCAGACGATCCCATTGCAGCTCAAGGCGCGTCCCTGTTCTGCCTCAATGACCTGCATCACACCACGAAAAGGATTCAGACGCCGTATCGCGTACGTGCGCACCGTTCCATTTTCGGTCTTGCTCTGGCTATCAATCATTTCGACTTGAATCCGCTTTGATCGATTTATGCAGACAGACTTGTTTATACCACTAACCCGCATTTCTCACCAGGCGGCGTAGAGAACTGATAAGGCATTGGCTCTTTCGAGAAAACTCGAATGATCCAAAGTACAGTGTGTTCTTCAGCAGTAGCTATCACGGTTCAGGCCAGTCTTCGCGTCCGTAAGCTTGCTCTTCACTCAAACCGTAGCTATGGCCACGCTTTTCGCTCCATAGCGGCGCTTACGAACACCAGCCCGCCTGGTGAGAGGCCGGTCAGCCCTGCACGCGCCAACTGCCGTCCGGCTGCCGGCAGGCCGTGCCGTTGACCGTCTCTGCACGACCATCGATTGTGGCGTCGATGGTGTATTCACGGCACGGCCCACTAGCGGTTTCGAAGGTTCTGGTCGGCACGACCGTGAAATCGTTGCCAGTGTCGGGATTGCGCCAGCGCGAGGGCACCCCAGTGCGTACTGTCTCCAACGACTCGCTCACGTGTTCGCGATCGCTCGCATCCATGTTCTCTCCAATCGCGCCACCGATCGAGGCGCCTATCAGCGTACCGGCAATAATCGCGGCTGTGCGGCCAGTGCCATCACCAATCTGATTCCCTAAGACGCCCCCTAGGATGCCGCCGATAACCATTCCAGCCTGTTCCTGT
>JARFQK010000222.1 GCA_029287815.1 Gammaproteobacteria bacterium | reverse complement strand
ATTCGGCCTTCGAACACGACGCCCTGTCTGGTGCTGCGCTTCGAAGCCGACTCTGAAGCCAGGCTGAGAGCTATTCAGGACAAATTCAAACAGGAGATATTGAAACAGGATAGCAGCCTGGACGTGCCATTTTGATCGCGGCAGATAGGCCACGCCCCGCAGCGCCTTGCCAACCGACGGACCAACAACACGCAGACAAGCCGGGCCAGCCAGCAAATGGTGCTTTGCGTCCTTTGCGCCTTTGCGGTAAAACCGTCGCAGCGAGATCATAAACGGAGTCAAATGTGGACAAGCAATCGGCACATACCGTCGCCCAGGTTCTATCAGAAGCCCTGCCCTACATACAGCGGCTGCACGGCAAAACCATCGTGATCAAATACGGCGGTAACGCGATGACCGAAGAGAGACTGAAGAACGGTTTTGCCCGGGACATCGTGCTGTTGAAGCAGGTCGGTATCGATCCGGTGGTCGTGCATGGCGGCGGGCCACAAATCGCTCAGCTCCTCCAACGCATCGGCAAGGAATCCCACTTCATACAGGGCATGCGGGTGACCGACCGCGAGACCATGGATATCGTCGAAATGGTACTCGGCGGCCTGGTCAACAAGAGCATCGTCAGCCTGATCAGCCACAACGGCGGCAAGGCCGTGGGCCTTACCGGCAAGGACGGTGGCTTGATCCGGGCCCGCAAGATGAAGATCGAACGCGCCTCACCCGAGCTTGACGCGCCTGAGATCATCGACCTCGGCCACGTCGGTGAAGTCACCGGCATCGACCCCGTGATCGTCAAGACGCTGGATCATGGCGATTTTATCCCGGTGATCGCGCCGATCGGGGTCGGTGAAGACCAGACCTCTTACAACATCAACGCGGACCTGGTTGCTGGCAAGCTGGCCTGCGTGCTCGGTGCCGAAAAACTTCTGCTGTTAACCAATACTGCTGGCATTTTGGACGACGACGGTGAAGTTCTGACCGGCCTCAGGGCAGCCGACATCGATGCTCTGATTGCCGATGGCACGATCCATGGCGGCATGCTGCCGAAAGTGGACTGCGCACTGGATGCGGTCAAATCCGGCGTGAAGACCTCTCACATCATCGATGGGCGCGTCGAGCACGCGGTTTTGCTGGAACTGCTCACCGATGAAGGCGTCGGTACCTTGATCAAAGCTTGATCGCAACGACCTGGCTTATTTCGATGAGGTAGGCGGCAGTCCGCGCGCCGCACGCTCCCTTTCGGCCTTGCGTTTGGCGAAGGCTTCGCGTCGCTTCCGTTTCTCGTCCATCAGCTCGCGAAAGCGCTCGATATAACCATCGAACTGTACGATGACTTGCTCGCGTTTTTCCTGATGACCTTTCTGCACTTGCTGTTGGGTTTCGAGCTGGGCTTTCTCGCGCTCGAGCTTGGCATAGGTCGCGACCGGGACTTCCCTGTTGGATGCTTTCAGGTTCTGGATCAGCTGCTCGGTCTTCGCGACCTTGGCTTTAGAACTTGCGATGATATCGCGCGACAACTGCAGCTGGGAGTCGATGGCCTCAAGCCGGGCGTTTCTGGCAGCCACGAGGTCACGCTCGGTCGTGTAAGTATCGGTCAACACGCGGTCACGCAGCGCCTGTGCACGTCTTTCCTGCTCGAGACGCTCGCGTTCGGCTTCCAGCTTGCGCTTCTCTGCTTTTTCCTCAGCCGTCATCGCACGATCGTGTTTCTTTACCAGGGTTCCGTGTTCATTCAACTCCTCGTGCTCTTTCTTCAGATACTTTGGCGGCACCTTGTCGCCGTAATGCACGTTGCCGTTTTCATCGACCCAGCGGTAAAGCCCCGCATTCGCACTGACCATGAACAGGGCTGCGACTAAGAATACGATTATCCTTTTAAGATCCATCACCAAACCTCTATATGAATTCTTGCTTTCTGGCCTGAAAAAGGCCCGATCCTTATCAATTCAGTATAGCCAGACTATGGCAGAATGCATCGACTCGGCTCATTCAACGCTTGCATGCTCGATCACATCCTCATCTTTGTTATTTCGCTGGTGGCCAATGCCTTCTCAGCACTCTCCGGTGGCGGCGCGGGACTAATACAGCTTCCGGTACTGATTTTTCTCGGCCTACCATTCGGCATCGCGCTGGCCACCCACAAAGTCGCCAGCGTCGCTCTCGGCATCGGAGCGACCCTTCGGCACCTGCGGGGCAGTCATCTCGAACGTCAATTCGCGCTGTTCATGGTGATCACAGGTGTACCGGGCGTCGTGCTCGGCGCCAGCGTGATCCTTCAGGTACCCGACCGCACAGCACAGATCGCGCTAGGAATTTTGACCGTGGGCCTGGGTGTGTATTCGGTTATGTCACCGACACTTGGTCAGCGATACAAGCCCGTTCGTCGGGACAGACGCGGTTATGCCGCAGGCGGCGTGGTTCTGTTCGGAATCGGTGTGCTCAACGGTTCGCTGACCTCCGGCACCGGCCTGTTCGTGACCCTATGGCTGATCCGCTGGTTCGGCATGGACTATAAACGCGCCGTGGCCTACACGCTGGTGCTGGTCGGTCTGTTCTGGAACGGCAGCGGTGCGTTGACACTCGGACTATTGGGCGATATCTACTGGTTATGGCTGCCGGCTTTGCTGCTGGGTTCAGTGCTCGGCGGCTACCTGGGCGCGCACCTGGCGATCGTCAAAGGCAACA
>JARFQK010000163.1 GCA_029287815.1 Gammaproteobacteria bacterium | reverse complement strand
TTTTTCACTGGTCTAGGGTTGCATTATCGGGGGCGTGAGATAATCGATATAATCGTTTATTACTATCATCATGATTGGTTACCACGATGATGCATCCGGGCTTCGCATCGCAAGCACCTGGCGAGACAGCGCTAGGATTTACGGTGGGTCTTCTTTTTCGCCCGCTTGCGTTTGCCGACCTGCGCTACAGTGTTGGGGACATGGTCCAGCACGATACCTGCAAAAGCCTGCAGCGCGCCGCGCCGGGGAAAACTATGGCGGAATACCAGCGCCACGCGCCGCGAGGCCTTGGCGATTGCCAGCGGTTGGGCCACGACGCCGCTGCCGGCAGTCCAGGAACCGCGCATTGCCAGCGCCGGGACCAGGGTTACACCATAACCGGCGCCTACCAGCTGGATCAGGGTTTCCAGGCTCGAGGCACGAAGGTCGGCCATTTCGCCGCGCGTCTGGCGTTCCTCCATGCGACAGACGTCCATGGCCTGGTCTGCCAGGCAGTGGCCTTCCGCCAGCAGCAGCAGATTCTCCTTGGTCAAATCGCGCAACCTGATTCTGTCCTTTTCATAGAAGGCGTGATCGCGTGAATAGGCCACCCAGAAGGGCTCGTCGAACAGCGGCAGCGCCTCGAACTCCTGCTCCTCCACCGCTGTGGCCAGCAGAGCGGCATCGATTTCGTGGTCGTGCAGTCGTTCCAGCAGCTTATCGGTCAGCTCTTCCGACAAAACCAGTTTCATCTGTGGAAGTTGTTTCTTCAGTGGGGCGAGGATCAGCGGTATGAGATAAGGACTCAGGGTCGGGATGACGCCGATTCGCAGCGGCCCCGCCAGCGGGTCCTGGTAGACACGCGCCACCTGCTCGATGCCATCGACCTGTTCCATAATCCGCCGCGCATGGGCCAGAATTTCCTCTCCGACGGGGGTGATTTCCACAGAACGATTGGTACGCTCGAAGATCGCGATTCCCAGCTGGTCCTCCAGCTTCTTGATCTGACCGCTCAGTGTCGGCTGGCTGACAAAACAGCGCTCCGCCGCCTTGCCGAAATGCCGGCTCTCGGCTACCGCAATAATGTACTTCAGATCGCGCAGATTCATAACACCGTCGCCATTTGTAGTAGTCAAGTGATTCCGGACACTTTGCTAAGGTCCTTTTCGCAATCCATCGGTGTCTTGTAACCCAGCGTTGAATGAAGACGCTTGGAGTTGTAATACACCCACACATATTACCGGACATCTGCAATCGCTTCCTATCGGGTCCGCTACAACCGGTCACCGGTCCATTCTCGTTGTAGGCTGCTGAAGAACCTTTTTTTGGCCATCTGATTCTGTATTTACGCGGCTTTTCATATCTGGCACTAGGTTACCTAAAGTACACTGGTTGATATCGGTTTCCTGTTTACCATAATAAACCAGATCGCGATGCGAAAGGAGCCTTGGAACACCATGAAGAAACTTCTGCATCTTAATGCGCACCATCCCTACTCTTTTTCCGAAGGCAGCTTGAACGCGGCGCTCACCAAACATGCAATCGCCTTTGCCACCGAAAAAGGTTATGACGTACGGCAAACCGCGAGTGCGGAAAATTACAACGTCGAAGAAGAACTGGAAGAACATCAATGGGCGGGTCTGATCATGCTGCAAACCCCCGTCAACTGGATGGGCGTCCCCTGGAGTTTCAAGAAGTACATGGACGAGGTGTACAGCGCCGGTACAGGCATTTCAGCACGCACGATTTTTTCGATGTATTCGTGCGCTTTATTCGAATTATCAGCACCGGGACCTGACGCTATTACAGCCATGGTCATGGTCCTGTTTCCGGAGGCAACATTACCACTCTGTCCTGCCAGCAAGAACCTGCGGGTGTAGCTCACCGGTACCAGTCATCCCCCGAGGCTTCGAGCATGCGGGGGGCCCTGCACACGCTCGTTGAGCACCCTGGTATGCAGGCCTTCATTGAAGAAATCCGCGAGCTGAAAACATTGATGCTGGTGCGCGGAGAAACTGCAAACGCTATGGCGACGCAGCAGCCAGCCCGCTGATGTAGCGTGATACAAACCGAGGAACCAGACCTGTCATGAGCGACACCAACAAACCCAACCTGATCCTTGAACCGCTGATAACCCTGGTCGTTCCTGCACTTATCCTGATGAAACTGAGCGACCCGGAGCGGCTGGGGGCCCTCGCGGCGCTGCTGCTGGCATTGGCTTTTCCACTGGTCTGGGGCATGCGCGACCTGATCCGCAGCAGGAAACTGAACCTGTTCGCCGCGCTGGGGCTGGTCAGCGTCGGGCTCACGGGCGGCATAGGCCTGTTGCAACTCGACAATCAGTGGCTGGCGGTTAAAGAAGCGGCTATTCCCGGCGTGATTGGACTGGCCGTAATCGTATCCGGTCATACGCGTTATTCGCTGATTCACGCCCTGCTGTTGAACCCGAAGCTGATCGACGTAGCCCGCATCCAGCAGCAAGTTTCGATGAGAGGCACGACCCAAATCTTCGAAACACGCCTGCGAACGGCCACCTGGTTGCTCGGCGGCACTTTCTTCTTCTCGGCTGCCATGAACTATCTGCTCGCCACCTGGATCGTCACCAGTCCGGCCGGCAGCCCGGCCTTTAACGAAGAACTCGGGCGACTGGCGTTGCTGAGTTACCCGATGATCGCTATTCCGTCGATGCTGATGATGATGGCTGTGCTTTACTACCTTGCCCGAACGGTCCGCATACTTGCCGGGCTGAAATTCACGGAGACATTCCACCCCGGTGCCCGCCATGAACGCTGAGCGTCTTAAGCTGGCAGCCTCTAACAACGTCGTTAACCTTATCGAAGGTGGCACCGGGCACCGGCGCTGGGAACAGGATGGGCTGGTAGCGTGCCTTTTCGCAGATCTCCGGTTTCGCTAAATCAGGTCAGAAAGACGGCGCTGATTTTTATATCAAGCACCCCTTTAATTTCAGCCACCCTGTTTTTCAACACGGAGGGATCGCGGAAATCGAGAAAACTGCCCTTGAGAGAGACTTGCCTCCTTCACTTTATGAATCAGCGCCGCCTGATTCAAGACTTTGAATTCTCCCCCGCCATCCTGGACAAACGCTTGCCAGGGGATGAACCCGGTTTCAGAAAAGCCTGTATCGCCTTGGGTAGGCGTTTCAACTCCGCAACCATCATCTTGTGTCCGCAACGTTCCTGACAGATCATTTCAATAAGGGAACTATCTGAGCCTATACAATACTTCTATCGCAACCAAATTCCAGGATAACCCGCTAAACAGAGCCTATACTGCTTGGCTGCCTGGATTGCGCGCACCCGGTCAAACTTGAACAATGCGGTCTCTGAGACATTTATTGGCGAGCCATCCCGTCGGGCAGGACAAGTGTGCGTAATTCAGTATAATCCGGAATATAATTAGGTGTTTTTTACGATTACCCTGGGGAAAACCCAATGCCAGAATTTGCTACGAGCACGGTGGAGCACGCCGGAGGCTTTCCGATCCATGACATGATGATGCGTTACAATGTGTTTATCCCCCGTCTCTACAACTGGTGCATATCGCTGGGTTTTACCCCCGGAAAAATCATGCCATCGCGTGCATTTTGTTCCGATGAAAGCCAAGGCTACCCCATTATACTGATCGCCAAACACTTCAGCACCTTTCCGTTCAATCATGGTGTGGTCGGTGGAATCGTCGCCACAGACAGGCATGGCCCCCACGCCGCCCACGGTCAGGATGTGCTCATCATACAAGCCAGTCACGTAGGCTACGACCCGG
>JARFQK010000058.1 GCA_029287815.1 Gammaproteobacteria bacterium | reverse complement strand
GGTGCGCGTGCCGGCATGATCGCGGTCGATGCAACCACGATCGAGTACCTGAAGAACCGGCCGTTCTCGCCGAAGGCGGAGCTGCTCGACCGCGCGATCGCAAGCTGGCAGCAGCTGCATTCAGATTCGGGAGCGGTGTTCGACAAGGTGGTGCATATTGATGCTGGGCGAATCAAACCGCAAGTAACCTGGGGGACCTCGCCGGAGATGGTCGTCGAGGTCGATGGCGTGGTGCCCGATCCCGATGCGGAGAACGACCCGGTTAAGGCGGAAGGCATGCGTAACGCGCTCGCTTACATGGGGCTGGAAGCTGGCCAGCCGATCACGGCTATCAAGGTGGACAAAATCTTCATTGGCTCATGCACCAACTCCAGAATCGAGGACTTGCGCGCCGCGGCCCGGGTTGCCAGCGGCAGGAAGGTGGCCGACAACATCGAACTCGCTATGGTGGTTCCGGGATCAGGGCTGGTCAAGCAGCAGGCAGAAGCGGAGGGCCTGGATCGGATTTTTGTTGATGCAGGATTCGAATGGCGCGAACCAGGCTGTTCGATGTGTCTGGCGATGAACGCTGATCGGCTCGAGCCGGGTGAGCGCTGTGCGTCGACCTCGAACAGAAATTTTGAAGGGCGTCAGGGACAGGGCGGGCGTACTCATCTGGTCAGTCCGGCGATGGCCGCAGCCGCAGCGGTTGTCGGCCATTTTATAGATGTTAATGATCTGGTTTCACAAGCCTAGGGGGCAACAATGCAGGCATTCAATCGCCATCGCGGCATCGTAGCGCCGCTCGATCGACCAAATGTCGATACCGACGCGATCATTCCAAAGCAGTATTTGAAGTCGATCAAGCGCAGCGGTTTCGGACCGAACGCTTTTGATGATTGGCGTTATCTCGATCCCGGTGCACCGGACATCGATAACGCGACTCGTCGCCTCAATCCTGAATTTGTGCTCAATCAGCCACCTTACGATCGAGCGACGATTCTGCTGGCGCGGGAAAACTTCGGCTGTGGCTCGTCGCGGGAACATGCCGTGTGGGCCCTGAGCGATTTCGGTTTTCGCGCTGTGATTGCCCCCAGTTTCGCCGATATATTCTTCAACAACAGTTTCAAGAACGGACTCTTGCCGATTGTGCTCCCGGCAGCGGTTGTCGAGCAGTTGTTCAAGACAGTAAAGGCACAACCTGGTATCGAGTTCAGCATCGATCTCGAGTCTCAGGCCGTCGCGACAGGCGATGAGGTCTTTGAGTTCGAAATCGATGCGTTCAAAAAGTACTGTCTGTTGAACGGCCTCGATGACATTGGGCTGACACTGAAGCGTGCTGACCAGATCAGGGTCTACGAGCAGGAGCGCAAAAAGAGTGCGCCCTGGCTGTTTGGTTGATCTGCTCTGAGCCTGGGCGCCGTCACAGCGTTCACGCTGAGATTTGCTGCTCCCATGCTCTGATAATTCAGGGATGAATTATTCAGAGCTTCCCTAAGAGTAAAAAAACAGCCGCTTCGTAAATAGCGTATAATTTGGCAACCGCATTCTGTGGGCGCCGCGATCGTTTTCAGGTAGCAATATGAGTAAAAGAATAGCGATTCTGCCGGGTGATGGTATCGGCATCGAAATCGTTGCCGAGGCTGTGAAAGTGTTGGATCACTTCCAGCGGCAGGGCCTCGAGATCGAAATGCTGGAAGCCCCTGTAGGCGGTGCGGGCTATGATGCGGCGGGCAAGCCTCTACCCGACGAGACGCTGGAACTGGTGAAATCCTCCGATGCAATCCTTCTAGGTGCCGTGGGTGGCCCGCAATATGAGGGCCTGCCGCGGGAGCTGCGACCGGAAAAGGGCCTGCTGGGTTTGCGCTCAGAGCTGAGCCTGTTTGCGAATTTGCGTCCGGCAATTCTGTATCCGCAGCTGGCAGACGCTTCCTCGCTGAAGGCCGATGTGGTTTCAGGTCTGGATATCATGATCGTGCGCGAACTGACCGGCGGCATTTATTTTGGCGAGCCGCGCGGCATACGCCGCAGACCGGATGGTCAGCGCGAGGGATTCAATACTCTGGTTTATAGCGAGCCGGAAATAGAGCGCATTGCCAGAGTGGCCTTCGGAATTGCGCTGAAAAGAGGTAAGCGCTTGTGTTCGGTCGACAAAGCCAATGTTCTAGAGGTCTCAGAGCTCTGGCGCGAAGTGTTTACTCGCATGGGTGCTCACTTTCCCGAGGTGCAGCTCAGCCATATGTACGTTGATAACGCCGCGATGCAACTGGTGAGATGGCCCAAGCAGTTTGATGTCATTGTCACCAAGAATATGTTTGGTGATATTCTGTCCGATGCGGCCGCGATGTTGACCGGATCGATCGGTATGTTGCCGTCGGCATCGCTGGATCAGAACAGCAAAGGCATGTACGAGCCCATTCATGGATCCGCCCCGGATATCGCCGGACAGGATGTGGCCAATCCCCTCGCGACGATCTTATCCGTCGCGATGATGTTGCGTTACAGTCTGGATCAGGCCGAATTGGCTGCGAACATAGAGCAGGCGGTTGGCCGGGTACTCGACAAAGGCTTACGCACGCCGGATATCATGGCGGAGGGTTGTCGCGAAGTCGGCACGGCAGAGATGGGCGAGGCCGTACTCGCAGAGTTGTCCGCCTGAATGAACATTGAACAGATAGTGAGATTATGAGCAAGACATTTGACGTTGCAGTTGTAGGCGCCACCGGTGCGGTGGGTGAAACGATGTTGTCGATCCTGGCGGAGCGCAAGTTTCCGGTGGGCAAGGTCCACGCTCTGGCGAGCAGCCGCTCGGTGGGGAAGAAAGTTGAATTCGGCGATACACTCTTGACCGTGCAGGATCTTGCAGAATTCGATTTTTCAAGTGCTCAGATCGGGCTGTTTTCCGCGGGTGCATCTGTCTCCAAAGTCTACGCACCAAAGGCTGCCGCCGCTGGCTGTGTCGTCGTCGATAACACGTCCCAATTTCGCTATGACGATGATATCCCGCTGGTCATACCTGAAGTCAATCCGCATGCGATCGCTGACTACAACACACGGGGTATCATCGCGAATCCAAACTGTTCAACGATTCAGATGCTGGTTGCGTTGAAACCGATCAGGGACGCTGTTGGCATCGACAGGATCAATGTCGCGACCTACCAGGCGGTGTCGGGCACCGGAAAAGAGGCAATCGAGGAGCTGGCCACGCAGACCGCGGACTTGCTCAATGCCAAGCCGATCAAGTCCGAGGTGTACCCGAAGCAGATCGCGTTCAACGTCTTACCGCACATTGATGTCTTTCTGGATAACGGTTACACCAAAGAGGAGATGAAGATGGTCTGGGAGACCCGCAAGATATTCGAGGACGACAGCATCAAGGTCAACCCGACAACAGTGCGTGTCCCGGTGTTTTATGGTCATTCGGAGGCAGTGCATATCGAGACCCGCCAGAAAATCACCGCGGAGCAGGCGCGTGAGCTGCTCTCAGGTGCTGAGGGCGTCGAGGTTCTGGACCAGCGAGCAGATGGTGGATATCCCACGGCAGTGACGGAGGGTGCGAACACTGATCCGGTTTATGTCGGTCGAATCCGGGAGGATATTTCACACGAGCGCGGTCTGAACATGTGGGTCGTGTCCGACAACGTCCGTAAGGGCGCGGCACTCAATAGCGTGCAAATTGCTGAAATTTTGATAAAAGCATATTTATAACCTATATATAGCTATAAACACCTCAAGCATTGTAAGAAGTCGCTCCCGCCGTGGTGGTGGGAAACGCAGAACAAAAATAAAACAGGGGACTATAGAGCAGGGCTCAAATCCTAGTCTCGACCGTATGAGAGGGGAAACCAGTGCGTAAATTCATTCTTTCCGTGGCGTTCGCGGTGTCGCTAATGCCGGACTACGGCTTCACTCTGGGCTTGGGTGAAATCGAAGTCTCGACTGCGCTCAATCAAGAGTTGAACGCTGAGATCGAGCTGCTCTCGGCTGCGCCTGAGGATGTCGAAACACTCATCGTGAAACTGGCTTCTCGCGAAGAGTTCAGCCGAGCGGGTATCGATCGCCCGTACCTGCTCAATAGCTTGAAGTTCAAAGCCGAGATACGCGATGGTAAACCCATCATCCGAGTGACATCTGACAAACCGATCCGTGAGCCCTTTCTGAACTTCCTGGTTGAAATCGACTGGCCCAAGGGCCATATGATGCGTGAGTACACGATTCTATTGGATCCGCCAGTCTTCATGGGGGGGCAACAAGCGCCTGCCGAGAGCGAGCAAATTCGACCAGCTGCGATGGAGCCATCATCGATGGCACCGACCACCGATCCCGGTCCAGAGGATGGCGGTCTGAGTCCCGGCGCGGCTGCGGTCGGCGCAGCAAGTGGCACGGTCTATTCGGCCCCTTCGTCAAAGCCCAGCACCAAGGCTCAAGTATCACCCTACCAGGTCACTACGTCGACCGAGCCGACGAGTAGTTATCGCTCACCCGCCGGCTATCGAGTTCAGCGCGGCGATACCCTATGGAGCCTAGCTGACTCCTTGCGTCCCGATCAGTCGGTCACGATCGAACAAATGATGCTTGCGCTGCTAAAAAGCAATCCCGAGGCATTCATAAACGACAACGTGAATGGTCTGAAGCGGGGGTATGTTCTCAGAATCCCGGATCGCGACCAGATCGTGGCTCTGAATAAGCCCGAAGCGATCGCTCTGGTCAAAGAGCAGCACGCGTTGTGGCGAGAGTATCAACAGGCTGTCGCTGGCGGTGAGCCGACCACGGCTATCGATGATGAAGGTGAAGCTGGGATCGATACCGTATCAGACCAGGCTGCCGAGGGTCGCCTCGAGATCGTTGCCGCAGGCAGCGGCGTCTCTGCCTCCGGTAGCAAAGATCCTACCCAGATGACAGAGAGTGAGCTGCGTGCCGAGCTGGCAATCGCCCGCGAGTCGCTCGAGACCGAACGGGTCGAGAAAGAAGAGCTACAGCAGCGGGTCGCAGCGCTCGAAGGCCAGGTTGAAAAAATGAAGGCGCTGCTGACGTTGGAAGATACCGATATGGCAGAGCTCCAGCGCGCAGCGACCCCCGTTGAGGCTGAAACCGCGCCGCCAATGGATGATATCGACGAAGCCATCGTGGAAGAGCTGGTCTCCGATGAGGCGGCCGAAATCGGTGGTGAACAGGCGGCGATCGAGGAAGCGTTGACCGACGAAGAGGCGGCAGCGCAGGAGCAGGCATTGATCGACGAGCTGACCGCCGCAGAAGATGTCGCCGAGGAGGCGGCCGAGTTGCCAGAAGTCTTCCTCGAAGAGGAGCAGATCGAAGCGGCCGATCAAGCGATCGAGCGGCCGATGGCCGCGGACGAAGAGTTCTCGGTGGCGCCACCGACGCAGCCAGCATTCATGCAGCCGAAGGAGGGCCCACTCGCTGCGTTCCTCAACAATCCAGTATTGCTGGCGGCCGCTGGTGGTGGCCTGTTACTGGTCTTGATGTTGATCGCCCTGATCCTCAGACGTCGCAGGACAGCCGAGGAGGAGCCAGCGGTTGCGAGCAATCTGGAAGAAATCGGCGATCAGATGTTTTCGGAGGAGCCTGAGACCGAGGTCGTGCGGGCGCAGGGTGTTGCTGAAACCGCGGTGCCCGCAGTCGAGGCATCGGTAGAGGTGCAGGAGCAGCAAGGCGTCAGCGAAATGCCGGCAGAAGCTTTCGCGGCCGAGGATACGATCGATACAACGGCTGAGACGACGGAAGCCACACGTGATGATGTGATTGCTGAGGCGGACGTATATCTTGCATATGGTATCTATCAGCAGGCCGAGGAGTTGCTGCAAAATGCCATTAAAAAGGATCCGGACAATGATAGCTACCGAGCAAAGCTGGCAGAAACCTACGATGCCGGTAAGAATGCCGAGGGATTCATCGAGCTGGCAACAGATGTGAATCAGCGCCGGGACGGCAAAGAGACAGCGCTGTGGAAGAAGATCGTTGCAATCGGCGTCGGACTTTGCCCAGACCACGCGCTCTTCAAGGCTGCGGCGGCGGACAAAGTTGGCGATCTGAGTATGGACGACTTGGCCTCGACTCAAGCCGAAACTGCGGACATCGACCTTGATCTTGGCGAGGAGCAGGAAGCGCTGGTGCCGGAACTCGACCTCGATCTCGATGAAAGCGAGGCAGCGGCCGAAACTCCAGCCGACAGCGTGGAATTCGATCTGGCCGAAACCGGTGCTGATGCGAGCCTGGACATCGAAGAGGAAAGCGTTGAGTTCGATCTGGCTGAGACTGGGGCCGATACGATCAACGATGAAGCTGACCAGGACATGGTTGAGTTTGGTCTAGACGAGGCGCAGGCGATCGATGTCGCTCAGTCGGATGAGGACGAATTTTCACTCGATATCGATGCCGCTGAGCTTGGCGTCGACGAAGACACAGAACAGCAGTTGGAAACGGCTGGTGCTGACTCCGACTTCGAACTTGATCTAAGCGAAGAAGAGGTGGCGCTGGTCCCAGAAGAGGAGGCCGAGGAAGCTGGCGAGGAGGCGTTTTCGCTGGATGATATCGATGCGGCTGATCTTGGGCTGGACACCGCGGAAACCGATGATGACGTCGTCGAGGAAACACAGGATGAATCCGCCGTTGCGATTGATATGGATGATGTGGAGCTCGACGAGGCGGTTGCTCGAGCGGTGTCGGATCCCGAAGCTATTCAGGATGCCTTGCTCGATTCGGATGATGAGCTTGATCTGTCGGAACTGGACGATATCGACGAAGTTGGGACCAAACTGGATCTGGCCAAAGCCTACCTGGACATGGGCGATGCAGACGGCACGCGAAGCATTTTGGATGAGGTTATGACCGAAGGAGACGACACGCAGAAGAAGGAAGCCGAGGAATTGCTCAGGCAGATCGGCTAGCCCGGATTCTGTGTCGAAGTAACAGCGGCCCCAATACGGGTTGGCGCCGTTTTCGTAGGGCCAAGGTGAATGCGCAGCCGACAGCGATCGCCGGTCGATCGCTGTAAAATGCCTCCATGACACTTTCGGAGCAACCACATTGCCGCCGCATTGCACTCGGCGTGGAATACGACGGTAGCGGTTTTTGCGGCTGGCAGACGCAGTCATGCGGCACGCGTACCGTGCAACACGAAATCGAAAGAGCGCTCTCGAGGGTCGCTGACCATCCAGTTCGAGTCGTCTGTGCCGGTCGCACCGATACCGGCGTCCACGCGACCGGGCAGGTGGTACATTTCGATACACATGCGGAGCGGCAACTCAAGGCCTGGGTCATGGGTGTCAACACCCATCTCCCGGATGATGTCTGTGTGCACTGGGCAAAGCCGGTCGATGCCGATTTCAGTGCGCGCTTCAGCGCAACTCGGCGCAGCTATCGCTATGTGATTCAACAGCGTTCCGCCAGGCCGGCCCTTTACAGCCGCCGTGTGACCTGGGTGCGCTACCCGCTCGACACGGCCGCGATGCACCTGGCGGCACAAGCACTATTGGGCGAAAACGATTTTTCTTCATTTCGTTCCTCAGCCTGTCAGGCCGAGCATGCGATGCGCTTTGTTGAGTTCATTGAAATTACGTCCGCGAGTGCTTTCGTCTATATCGACATTCGTGCCAACGCCTTTCTTCACCACATGGTGCGTAACATTGTCGGCTCGCTTCTGAAGATCGGCACCGGTGAACGACCGGTGGCATGGCTTGCCGAGCTGCTGGCGCGCAGAGACCGGACCCAGGCTGGGCCGACCGCGCCAGCGGATGGCCTTTATTTGGTTGCGGTACAATATCCGGCGGAACATGAACTGCCTGAATCCGGCATCGCACCAATCTTTGGCGTTGATGGCAGGCATCAATCCACGTAATGTATGGACGAGACCGTATTTCTCACCAGGCAGGGAATTTCCATTGAGATCGCGTACACGTGTTAAAATTTGCGGTGTTACCCGACCGCAGGACGCGCACGCTGCAGCCGCATTGGGCGCCGACGCGATCGGGCTGGTGTTTTATCAGGGCAGCCGGCGGTGCGTTGAAATCGAGCAGGCGGTCGAGATTTGTCGCCAGCTACCCGCGTTCGTGACAACCGTTGCGTTGTTTCTGGACGCGGATAAGGCCCTGATCAACGCTGTGCTCGACCAGGTGCCGGTCGATTTATTGCAGTTTCATGGCAGCGAAGAGCCTGCAGATTGTGAACGTTATTCCCGGCCGTACATCAAAGCCTTAGGTATGGGGTCGCTGAGTCAACAGGATCTGATTGAGCAGTCAGAGGCCTTCAGTAATGCCAAGGGCCTCTTGCTAGACAGTCATACGCACGGTGGGGTCGGCGGTAGCGGTGAAGTGTTCGACTGGAGTAGTGTTCCGAAGCGCTTGAAAATGCCAGTCATACTGGCGGGTGGTTTAACGGTTGGCAACGTCGCTGATGCGATCCGCAGCGTTCGTCCATGGGCCGTGGATGTCAGTAGTGGCGTTGAGGAGGACAAAGGTATCAAAAGTGCCGAATTGATGTCGGCATTCGTTAATGAGGTAAATAATGCCAATGGCTAACGCTAAACAAATAGTCGATTATGATGCGATGCCGGATGAGCGCGGTCATTTCGGCATTTACGGTGGTCGTTTCGTGTCCGAAACCCTGATGCAAGCGCTCGATGAATTGCGCGATGCCTATCGGGAGTTTTGTCGAGACAAGGATTTCCAGGCTCAGTTTGATGCAGATCTGGCCTATTACGTGGGGCGGCCCAGCCCGCTCTACTACGCCGAGCGGTTGTCGAAATCCCTCGGAGGCGCGCAGATTTTTCTAAAGCGCGAGGACCTAAATCATACCGGTGCTCACAAGGTCAATAATACCATTGGCCAGGCGCTGCTCGCGCGCGCTATGGGCAAGAACCGCGTGATTGCGGAGACCGGTGCTGGTCAGCACGGAGTGGCCTCGGCAACGGTGGCGGCACGGTTCGGTATGGAGTGCGTGGTCTATATGGGTGCCGAAGACATCGAACGCCAGGCGCCGAATGTCTACCGAATGAAACTGCTCGGCGCCGAAGTGGTTCCGGTGACTTCGGGATCGAGGACGCTGAAGGATGCTTTGAACGAGGCCATGCGCGACTGGGTCACGAACGTCGATGACACCTTTTATATCATCGGTACTGTCGCCGGCCCGCACCCGTACCCGCAGATGGTAAGGGACTTCCAGTCTGTCATCGGCCGTGAAGCTCGAAGTCAGATTCTCGACATGACGGGCCGGCTGCCGGATGCGCTGGTCGCCTGCGTTGGGGGCGGCTCCAATGCAATAGGCCTGTTTCATCCTTTTCTTGGCGACGAGTCGGTTGCGATGTACGGCGTTGAGGCCGCGGGTGAAGGCCTGGATACCGGTCAACACGCAGCACCGCTGTGTGCGGGTCAACCTGGGGTTTTGCACGGCAATCGCACGTATCTGATGGAAGACAAGGGCGGCCAGATCATTGAAACACATTCGGTGTCTGCCGGACTGGATTATCCCGGAGTAGGCCCGGAGCACTCCTGGCTGAAGGACATCGGTCGTGTGACTTATACTTCGATCACAGACGATGAGGCTCTTCGGGCATTTCACCAGTTGACGCGTATCGAGGGTATCATCCCGGCGCTGGAGTCCAGTCATGCGGTTGCGTTTGCGGTAAAAAAAGCCGCAACGATGAGCCCTGAGCAAAGCCTGATCATCAACCTCTCAGGACGTGGCGACAAAGACATCAACACGATTGCCAGGATCGAGGGCATACAGCTGTGAGTCGCTTGCGGACTTGTTTCGGTCATTTGCATAGCGAGGGTCGCAAGGCCCTGATACCCTATATCATGACCGGCGACCCGCACCCGGATGTCACGGTGCCGTTGATGCACGCGATGGTCAAAGCGGGAGCTGATATCATCGAGCTCGGCGCGCCTTTTTCTGACCCGATGGCCGACGGCCCTGTGATTCAGGCAGCTGCCGAGCGTGCCCTGACATTCAATATTACGTTGGACGATGTTTTTCAAGCGGTCAGCGAATTCCGCAAGCTTGATGACTCGACGCCGATCGTGATGATGGGTTATCTCAATTTGATCGAGGTGGCCGGTTATATTAATTTCGCCAGGCGTGCCGCTGAAGCCGGTATCGATGGTGTGATCACCGTCGATATGCCGCCGGAAGAAGCAGATGAATATGTTGCAGCACTCAGGGCTAACAGAATCGATCCGGTGTTCTTGATCGCACCGACGAGCACCGAACAGCGCATCGTCAAGATCGGCAGTGTAGCCAGCGGATTCGTCTACTACGTTTCGTTGAAAGGCGTCACCGGCGCAAGCCATATCGATGCGGACAGCGTCAGAGAGAAAATTGAAACGATACGCAAAAAAATCGATTTGCCGATCGGCGTGGGTTTTGGTATCAGCGATGCACAGTCAGCGGCTCGGATTTCCGCTTGTTCTGATGCGGTTGTTGTCGGCAGTGCTATAGTCAAGCGTATGGCTGCGCATCAGAAACACAACCCTGAACAGACGCAACGTGTGATCAACGATGTGTCTGAATTGCTGCATTCAATGCGCGTGGCGATGGATGCCAAGCCAGCTGAAGAAATGACGAAGACGGCCTGAGCAGGAGCGAACATAATGAGCTGGTTCGAAAAACTGATGCCTTCGCGTATTCGCACCGAAGGCGGCAACAAACGTGCGGTCCCAGAAGGCCTGTGGTCGAAATGCACAGCCTGTAATGCCGTGCTCTACCGTGCTGAGTTGGAACGTAACCAGGAAGTTTGTCCGAAATGCAACCATCACATGCGTGTGTATGGCCGCCGCCGTCTGGAGATTTTCCTGGACGAGTCACCGCGGGAAGAAATCGGGGCGGAATATGCACCGGTCGACGCGCTCAAGTTCAAGGATAGCAAGAAATACAAAGACCGGTTGTTGCAGGCACAAAAGAATACCGAAGAGAAAGACGCGCTGATCGTG
>JARFQK010000400.1 GCA_029287815.1 Gammaproteobacteria bacterium | reverse complement strand
GGCTCAATATATCCGGCAGCAGTGAGTTCATTTGATCGATCGTTGGCGAAAGGTCGATTTCATAGCGGCTCATCAGCGGTTGCAGCGGGCCACTGGCCAAGTCCCATATTTGTCCGGTTATTCGCTCGCCCTGTGGATTGTAGAGCTGGGTTTTGAGTACGTTCAGCCTGACGGATCGGGCTCCTGGCAAAATAACGGGTTCAGTCAGAAATCGCGCATCGCCTTCCCAGTTGAACAGGTGGGTGCAGTCGCCGAAAACAGCTGTTGCGATCCGAGCCTTCACATGCGTAGTGATTTGCAGTTTTCGCTGGTATTCACCCAGTCGCGGATCGGACAGGAAAATGGTGCTGCAACCGCTCGCATCCTGCAGGATTTCCACGCGCTCATCCGCTGTGTCGAACAGCTGGCTCAGCATCAACTGCCGCAGGACTGGATAATCCAGTTTGATCGGCACCTGCACGGTCTCAGCGTTAGCAGGCGCTATCATGACCGATGCTGAGAGTATTACGAAAACGATTTTGATCAACTGATGTAAGTGACTTGCCAACATATCCCGACTTCGCTGTGTTATGGATATCACTCACTGCTAGCGCACAACGATAGCGCATCAAGAGCCATCATCGCTCCAGCAACAGAATATCAATACTCGACCGAGGTGTCCTGGTCAGGCCTGTTTCGAGTGATTTTCAGGTGTTCACGATCTGGCAAGCTTAACCGATTCAAGCCCACGGCAACACACATCGCCGTCGATCGCAGCTGTTTAGCAACTCGGCATTGCGTTGCTCGCGTTGGAAAACATCATACAAAGCCCGGTCTAAGGCTAATGGCAATTACTTAAGCCGATACGGGTTGCTTGTGGAGGAAATGTCGGCGGCAGGGAGGCCGCCGTCGAGCCTACACGGAGGTATTCATGGCGTTTTCCGGAGGAAGTAACCCATGTCGGCGGGTCGATTATTCAACGACCGCTGTTAAGTAAGTGCCATTCGGTCTAAGGCAACAACACGCGTCGATGAAAATGTGCAACATGAGCTAAGATAGGACCGCATGATAAAACACATCACCATGGGACATGGCCGCAGTTGAAGACCATGCAACTGGCCAAGTTTTCACCGTTCAATTTGCTCGCGCGAGCGGGTCCTTACCTTGTGCTCGCCGCCTTTCTGGCTGTTGCAGTGCTGTTCGTGCTACTGGGCCAATATGCCCATCCTTCCTCCGATGATTTCTGTATGGCCGCAGGGGTTGAGCGCTTCGGTCTGCTGGCGCAGTTGTGGCAGCACTATTTCGAATGGAGCGGGCGCTATAGCGGCAACGCATTCTACGCCATCTATCCTTTGATTCTTGGCCTATTCGACGGCTACGGCTATATCGCGGTGTTCATGATTACGCTCCTGTTTGTTGCCGCAGCTTTCTTCCTGTCGATGCTTTTCCAAATCAGTATCTTCTCCCGCCTGGTATTGCTGTCATCACTAGGCTTCGTCAGCGTATACTTGCTGGGCTTGATCAGTCCCGCCAGCAGCCTTTATTGGATGGCTGGTGCCTTGTCGTATCAGACCGCCAACGTCTTGTTGTTGATTATCCTTGGTCTGATGATACATGTCGCGAGGCTGCAGCAGCTATCGCGAGCTTATCGGCTGCCATTGGCAATGCTGCTCGTAGTGATCGGCATCGCGATGGGTGCCAATGAGACGAGTATGCTGGCGATCACTGCTCTTGCTTTCGTCGCCTTTGTCGTTCGGTTGCGCTCTGGTTGGCCGATCTTGAAGCCCTGGCTTATTGTCCTGCTGACTGCGCTGATCTGTTTTGCTGTTGTTTATCTTTCGCCAGGTAACGCGGTCCGTGCAGCTGACTTTCCGCTGCGTCATGATTTTATGCGTGCGGTCAATGGGAGTCTGTTCACAGGATTACAAGCACTCTGGATTTGGTTCAGCAATCCGGTGCTGATCACGGGAAGTCTACTGGCGGCTGTTGCACTGTTCAGGCTGAACGACTTAGCAGCTCGCCGGCTGCAGGTCACAAACGCCTGGATTGTCTTACTGTTGTTATGCACATTGCTGCTACCGATTGTGCTACAGTTGCCAGCATGGTGGGCAATGGGCGGATGGCCGCCGCCACGGACGTTAGATGCTATTTATTTTTTGTTCCTGCTCAGCTGGTTTGCGACGGTCGCCGCGATTGCGCTACGGTTATCAGGCACGGCAACATCGGGTCCGAGAAAACGGCCCAAGCCTGGCTTTGCTGCATTCGCTGTTACGCTGGTAGCGTTGGGTTTTACCTGGGCGGTGTTGGCGAGTCCCGCGTTACAGCGGGTAAAGCATGACTTGTTTCAGGCGGCCAGTCCCTGGTCTGGATACATGCACCAGCGGTATCGGCAAATTGATCAGGCGGTTGCTGATGGACGGTTCGACCTGGTGGTCGCCGATTACGAACAAGTGTACCCCGTTAGCCTTTATTTTAACGACATAATGCGCAAGCCATGGCATTGGCGTAATCGGTGTTACGCTGACTACTTTGGTCTCAACACGATCAGACGCGCCGGTAGCGACGCAGGTCTCGGTCGCGAACGTGATAAAGCCAAATAGCGCGAGATTTTGCCGATGCTATTGTGAAGATGGCGAACCAGTAACGACGGAAAAGATGTGATGAAAGACTCCACACCCAAAGCGATCAATCTGAAGGACTACGCACAGCCGTATTTTTGGATCGATACTGTTGATCTCGTTTTCGAACTCGGCGAGGAGCAGACCACTGTACTTTCCAAGATGGCCTTGAGAAAGAATGAGGCGTTTCCCGGTATCTACCCATTGGTGCTGAACGGTGAGCAGATGCAACTGGGTGCAGTGCGGCTCGATGGCGCAGCACTGACGAACACCGACTATCAGTGCAGTGAAGATGAGTTGACCATTCATCGGGTGCCCGACCGCTTCACACTCGAAATCGAAACCATCATTAAACCGCAGGAAAACACCGCGCTCGAAGGTCTCTACCAATCGAGTGGCAATTTTTGCACCCAGTGTGAAGCCGAGGGATTTCGCCGGATAACCTACTATCTCGATCGTCCCGATGTGATGGCGGAGTTCACGACGACGATTATCGCTGAGCGGCAGCGCTATCCAGTCCTGTTATCCAATGGCAATCCGGTCGGTGCGGGCAAATACGCCGATGGCCGCCATTGGGTGAAATGGCAGGATCCGTTCAAGAAGCCCTGCTACCTGTTTGCGTTGGTCGCGGGTGACCTTGGCTACATCGAGGATCTGTTCACGACCCGATCGGGCCGCGAGATCGTGCTGCGTATCTACGTTGAGCACCACAATATTGATCAATGTGACCATGCAATGGCTTCGTTGAAGAAGGCGATGGCCTGGGATGAGCAGGTCTACGGTCGTGAATATGACCTCGATGTTTACAACATCGTCGCGGTCGATGATTTCAACATGGGGGCAATGGAAAACAAGGGCCTGAATATATTCAATTCGAAATGCGTGCTCGCCAAGAAAGAAACCGCCACCGACAGTGATTTCATCAACATCGAGGGCGTTATTGCACACGAATATTTTCATAACTGGAGCGGAAACCGGGTGACCTGTCGTGACTGGTTCCAGCTGACGCTGAAGGAGGGCTTGACGGTATTCCGTGATCAGCAGTTCACCGCGGACATGAACGCGGCCACACCCAAGCGTATCGACGATGTCAACATCTTGCGCACCAGCCAGTTCGCCGAGGATGCCGGGCCGATGGCACATCCGATCCAACCGGCATCGTACCTGGAGATCAACAACTTTTACACGGTAACCGTGTACAACAAGGGTGCCGAAGTCATTCGTATGATCCACACCCTGACCGGCGTCGATGGTTTTCGTCGCGGCATGGACCTGTACTTTGCGCGCAATGATGGCAAAGCGGTGACCACCGAGGCGTTTGTGCAGGCCATGGAAGAGGCCAACGATATCGATCTGACTCAGTTCGGAAACTGGTACAGTCAGGCCGGTACGCCAGTGATTTCGGTCAGGGAAGACTATGACGCGGCCGCACAGACGTACAGCTTGACCCTCGAGCAGCACACACCCCCGACACCCGGGCAGGATGAAAAGCGGCCGTTCCATATTCCGGTAAGCACCGGCCTGATGGATCGGAACGGTAACGACATGCGGGTGCAACTGGCCAACGGTGGCAGCGCGACCACGCACGTGCTCGGATTTACCGAGCATGAACAGACGTTTGTGTTCAATGGTGTTGAGGACAAGCCGGTTGCTTCGTTATTGCGTGGCTATTCGGCGCCGGTCAAGCTCGAGTTTGAACGCTCGGATGATGAACTCGCTTTCTGCATGGCTCACGACTGCGATGAGTTCAACCGTTGGGACGCCGGTCAGCAGCTAGCGACCCGCATTTTGCTGCAATTGGTAAAGGATGTGCACGCCGGTGTTGAGCTGCAAATGCCCGAGTATTTCATTGACGCCTACATCAAAACCCTGGCCAATCGTTCACTGGATCGGGCCCTGCTCGCGCGTGCGCTTGCGCTGCCGTCGATCTCCTATGTCTCCGAGCGATTGCAGGAGGCCGATGTACACGCGATCCATACTGCACGTGAGTTTATGCACCGTCAACTGTCGCGACGCCTGCAGGCGCAATGGCTGGATATCTATCGTGACAACCAGGTAGCAGATTTCAGCTTGTCGCCTGAAGCTATGGGGCAGCGGTTCCTGAAAAACATCGCGCTGGCCTACCTGTTCTACGCCGATGCGGAAGCGCACGTGGCAATCGCGCTGGACCAGTTCGAGCAGGCTGACAACATGACCGACCAGCTTGCCGCGTTCAGAGTGCTGGTGCACAACAATACCAGTCAGCGGGCGCATGTTACCGCTGCTTTCTTCGAGCAATGGCAGCAGGAGCACCTCGTGATCGATAAATGGTTCACGGTTCAGGCGATGGCAGTGCTCAGCGATACCATCCAAACCGTCAAGAGCCTGTTCAATCATCCCGATTTCGATCTGAAAAATCCGAACCGTGTGCGGGCGTTGCTGGGAGCCTTCAGTTCAGCCAATCCAGTGTGTTTTCATGATCCCAGCGGCGAAGGCTACCGCTTGCTTGGTGCTTACGTGGAGAAACTCAACGCGTTGAATCCGCAGATCGCGGCCCGGTTGTTGTCGCCGTTGACACGTTGGCGCCGTTTTGATGCATCGGCTCAGGCGTTGATGAAGGCCGAGCTGGAGAGACTTGGTCAGCTGCCGGGGCTTTCCCGAGACGTCTACGAACTTGTCAGCAAGAGCTTGAAGTGAATGGGGCTGGCAATTTGCATCGCGCGCGGAGTAGAATGTCCGAATGGGGGCAGCATAGCTAGACGAAAATAATACCAAATTTCAACACAATCGGTGAGTAGAGACTACACTCGTATGTAATATGCCCGAGTTCCATTGGTCGGGTGAATCATACCGTTAGGAGTATCAGACGTATGTCCAAAGTGGTCTCTCTGTTTAGTGATACGCAGAAATATGTAGAACATCCGGTGGTGGTCCTTGCCGACGATGACCCATCGATTCGCTTGATGATCCGCCACGTGCTGGAGTCTGAAGATTTCGACATTGTCGAGGCAGCGGATGGGATAGAGGCCATCAAGGCCGTCGAAAAACACCATCCGGCATTGGTTTTGCTTGATGCCGTCATGCCCGGCATAGATGGCTTCACCACCTGTAAACAGATCAAGGACAAGGGTTATACCGATGTGCCGGTGATGATGATCACTGGCCTGGATGACGATGCATCCGTCGAGCGTGCCTATGATGTGGGTGCGATCGACTTCATCACCAAGCCGATCAAGTGGGCTGTACTCAAACACCGTGTCAGATCCGTAGTCGCTACTGTGGTCGCGGAACGAAAAGTCGAGATGCTGGCCTATCGTGATACGCTGACCAATTTGCCAAACCGTTTGTTGTTCTCCGACCGTCTGGAGCATTCGCTCGAACGGGCGGCGCGGCACCGCGAGTCGCTGGCGTTGCTGCTGGTCGATCTGGACGACTTCAAGCTTGTCAACGACTCTTTTGGCCACGATACCGGTGACAAGCTGATCAAGGCTGTCGGTGATCTGTTGGCGCGTTCGCTGCGACGTGCGGACACCGTGGCGCGCTTGGGTGGCGATGAGTTTGCGGTTATTGTGGAGAACATCGATGGCTGCGAGGATGCGATCTCGATAGCAGACAATTTGTCGACGATTCTCGAGCACAATGTTCGCCTGGATGAGCAGGAGACCTTTACCGGTGCCAGCATCGGCATCGCGCTTTACCCGCACGATGGCGAGGACGCGCGCACGCTGCTGAAGAACGCCGATACGGCCTTATTCCGTGCCAAAGAAAAAGGTCGCCATTGCTTCCAGTTCTACACGCCGGAAATGAGCGTCAACGCGATGGAGCGTCTCGAACTCGAGAACAGCTTGCGCAAGGCGCTGGATGAAGACCAGTTTGTGTTGTACTACCAGCCGACCATCGATTTACACAACAACGAGATCGTCAGTGTCGAGGCCTTGCTGCGCTGGGATCACCCGGACAAGGGCATCATCAAACCCAGCGAGTTCCTGCCGCTGGCGGAGGATTGTGGCCTGATTATACCGATCGGCGAAAAGCTGATTCGCACCGCCGCCAGGCAGCTCAGGGTCTGGAAACAGGAAGGCATGGAAGGTCAGAATATCTCGATCAATCTGGCTGCGCGCCAGTTTCGCGATCTGGATGTGCTGGCGCTGTTCAAGGAAGTCCTGTACGAAAACGAGCTCGACGCATCGGATTTCACGCTGGAGATCACCGAGAGTGCACTGATCGACAATGCAGGCGAGGTTGAGACTGTGCTCAACAGCCTGCACGGCATGGGTATGGGCATTGCGCTGGATGATTTTGGTATCGGCTATGCGTCAGTGGCCAACCTGAAAGATTTTCCGGTCGACATTGTCAAGCTGGACCGCCAGTTTGTTGACGGCATCCCGGATAGTCGCGAAGCTACGGCGGTTGTCGAAGCGATTGCCGGGCTGACCCGCGGCTTACGGTTGCGTATGCTCGCCGAAGGCATCCAGAATGAACGCCAGCTGCAGTTTCTGAAAGGTCTGGGCTGCCAACTCGGACAAGGATACTACTGGAGCAAGGCCCTGCCGCCCGATCAGTACGGACAGTTTTATCTCAATCGGGTGTATAACCTCGGCTGATCGTTCACCGCAGATTCGCTTGTTCGCTCGCGTGCAAGCGTTTTCCGCGTCAGCCTTTCTGCACAGGTACTATCGACTTCAATCGCCCTTGCCCAGCGAGACTGGCTTGCAGGGTCGGTGCAGCTTCATGCTTTTGAATTCATTGCGCTTCATCGCCTCGATCTGACTGCGAACGGCCTCTTTCCAGTGAATTTCTGGTGTATACCCCAGGCGTTCACGCGCTTTGTCGTTGCTGGCGTTGGTTTCTTCGAGCAAATGGATAATACTGCGCGTGACCAGCGGCTCCCACGGGGCGATCCGGTCGAGTTGTTCCATTAGCCAGGCGAAAACGTAGGCTGCTGGGAACGGGACACTGAATAACGGCTTGGGGTAGCCAAAGTGATCGCTGATATAGGTGATCACTTCTCTGGCTGTGGGCACCTCCGGGCCGACGATATTGAACGATTCATAACCATGAAGACCCGGTGCCACCGCGGCGCGCACCACGGCCTGGCCAATGTCCTTGCCACTGATGATCGGCATTGCGGTTTTGCCGCCGGCCACCCAGGGCACCAGGCGGGTCTGAAGACGTGGTAGCAGGATCGGCAACACGCCCAGTGCATAGCGTTCGCCGGCGAACAGGCCCAGTCGCAAATTGATCATCGTCATGCCGAGATGCTGGTTGTCACGCATCGCATTTTCAATCTTGATCACATTGCACAAATGCGGCCAGTAGGAGCGTGGGGTGCCCGGGTTGTTCGCGTCGGCAGCGTATTTCGGTGATGCCGCGCTGGTCGTGCTGATGAAAATAAAGCGCTTCGCTCTCCATTCCAATGCCTTGTCGATCAGCTGCAGGCTCGGTCTGAGGAACAACTCGTCGGACTCTTTGCGCTTGCCCCAGAGCGAGGTCCAGGCGGCGCAATGGACGATGATATCTGCACCCGCCAGTACGCGATCCATATAGTCGCTGTCGCACAAGTCGCCCTCACGAACTTCCCCACTGAATTCCGGTATCAGTTTTCGACGATCGCGGCAGGCTGCGATAAGATGCAGGTCTCTGTGACCGATTTGTGTGAGTTCTTCGAGCACATGGCTACCGACGAAGCCGGTCGCACCGGTGACCAGGATGGAGTGAGCCATAAGCCATAACGTGGTTTGGGAATTAGACGGTCGTATGACTATTGCACAAAGCAGGAGGTCATGCAAGCATCGCCCGGGAAAATAGTGAAAACAAGGGGATAAGCAGGATGAATGTATTGATCACTGGCGCGAGCCGGGGCATCGGCCTTGAAATGGTAAGGTTCGGCATCGAGCAGAACTGGCGGATCTTCGCTTGCTGCCGGCATCCGCATCAGGCCGATTCCTTGCTGTCGGTCGCAAAACTTGCCAATGGGCGGGTCAGTGTCCATGTTGCCGATATGGAAGATCTGGCCACTATACAGGCACTGGCCTACGAGCTGCGCAACGAAGCCATCGATATTTTGATCAACAACGCCGGCGTATACGGCTCAGACAAAAACAAATTTGGCAACACTGACGTGGCCAGCTGGCTCGATACCTTTCAGGTAAATACTATCGCGCCGTTAAAGGTCTCTGAGGCGCTGATCGAACAGCTACGCATGGGCGATACCAAGGTTATTGCCTGCATGACCAGCAAGATGGGCAGTATGGCCGACAATGGCTCCGGCAACAGCTACATCTACCGCTCGAGTAAGGCAGCATTGAATGCGGTGGTCAAAAGTATGTCCATCGATCTTAGGTCGGATGGTATCAAGTGCGTGGCGCTACACCCCGGTTGGGTCAAGACCGATATGGGTGGACCGAATGCTGAAATCACCACGCGTGAAAGCGTAACCCGCCTGTTTGACATTATGCTTAATCTGGAGGACAAAGATTCGGGCCGATTCATTGATATCGATGGTTCTGATATCCCCTGGTAAAGGCCCTTGGAGAAAATATTAGTCTTCGGCGTTGATGCCGACTGGCGCTCAGCGTCTTCCTATCGAATGGAATTTGATCATGACTCTTCCTGACTTGAAGCAACTCGAAGCCATCGTCAAACCGGCTGCGCAGGAAATACTTGTTCCTGGTTTTGGCAAGCTCGATTATCAATACAAGGCCGATGGCAGCATCATCACAGCAGCCGATAAGGCGATGCAGAACCGGTTGGATCATGAGCTGAGGAATGCGTGGCCGGCGTATGCGATCCTTGGTGAAGAGATGACAAAAGAGCGGCAACATGCAGCCATGTCAAATCAGGCGGGTTATTGGTGTGTCGATCCTTTGGATGGGACCAATAACTACGCCACGGGTATGCCGTTTTTCGCGGTTTCGCTTGCTCTGATCGTTAACAATCAGCAAACGCTCGGGTTCATTTATGATCCGATGCGCGATGAAGTTTTTGCCGCGATCAAAGGTAAGGGCGCCATCTTGAACGACATGCCGCTAAGGTGCACGCCTAACAAGACAGAAATCAAGCGCGCCATTGCGGAAATCGATATGAAGCGTCTGCCCAGACAGCTCTCGATCAGACTAATCAATGAGGAGCCCTTCAGTTCACAACGCAACATCGGGTCTTCAGCGCTGGATTGGTGCTGGCTCGCTGCCTGCCGCTACAATATTTACCTGCATGGTGGGCAGAAGCCCTGGGACTATGCGGCTGGCAACCTGATTTTGCATGAAGCCGGCGGGCAATCGATCTCACTGGATGGTGACCCAGTGTTCACTGGCAGATACGAGGACCGGTCGGTACTCGCCTCGCTGGATGATTCGTTGTTCGACTATTGGAAGCAGTGGGTGGGTGTGCCCTATCACCAGCGATAAAGCGCCATAAAATTGACAGCGCAGCTGCTCAACACGCTTTCGTAATTCGAAAATGCCCTCAGTATACGGTTCGATTAGATCGGTATAGATCAAGACCAATAACAATCGTGTTTGCAAAAGGTTACTTGACGGGTATTTGCTGATTCTGTTTAATCTGCGGGCATTGAAATGTTAAAAAAGGAGATCGCAAATGCACGCAGAGGGCTTTGCAACGGATGGTAGTTTACTCATTCCTCTTTCGCTTGTTCTGGCTGTCCTTCCATTTGTTTATTGCGCATCTGCCGCTTGCTCACGCATCAATCGACTTGGGAACTATCCAGTCTTAAGACTCATCACTGCTGGATATTCGCGAGCCGTATCGCCACAGCCAGGCTTTGTTTATGTTCGCAACAGCGCCAGCGTGCTTCAACAGAGCTCCCTGGGCGGTTCAATGATCATCACTCAAAACGTGAGCAGAAAAGCGCGATTTCAGATGATCGCTCTCATGACAGAAATGAAACGAAAAGGTCAAAAGAAATCGGCAGATATTCAGTCATATGGTTACCTTAAATGATATGGAAAACACAACCAAGGAGGAAGCAAATGAGTCTTGCAGGTATACCCCAACATCTCATCCAGAGAGTTCATTACAACTTCAAGTC
>JARFQK010000314.1 GCA_029287815.1 Gammaproteobacteria bacterium | reverse complement strand
TGTTCGTAAGCGCCGCTCTGGAGCGAAAAGCGTAGCCATAGCTACGGTTTGAGTGAAGAGCAAGCTTACGGACACGAAGACCAGCCTGAACCGTGATAGGCACTGTTGAAAAACACGCTGTATTTTCGATCATTCGAGTTTCCTTATAAGTGCCAATGCTTTATCAGTTCTTTGGGCCGCCTGGTGAGAAATGCGGGCTAGAGCACACTGTTACCAATCATTTTCAGCACATCCCAGATCGTTTGCTCTGTCAGTGCGAGCGGCAGGAATGGCACAAAAAGTACGGCCGCCAAAACGATTATTGTCTTGGGATTCAACGGTACTATGCGCATACTACTGGCAATCTCGTAAACAGCGCTGTAGTCGGCCATGGCTGATGGCTGCATCGAATCCACCAGCTCCTGCGCCTTGTCGTCTACCCAATGATGATGGAAATCCCGCGAGATCTGCTGCTGCAGCATGCCATATTCTGCCAGCGCCCTGCGCTTCAGGTCGACCAGCTTACTGGTAAAAAAGAATAACGGGGCTGCAATCACAATGATACTGGCGGTAATAAAGACCAGCACAACCAGTTTCACATCAACCAGCTTCTCACCTTCATACAATATGTTGCTGGCCATGTCAGAAGAAACCAGTGCCGCCACGACGACGAATATGATAACGAATAGGGATTGACCGTAACCGATAATGCCAAGCCCGCCTGACAGATCCGTATGACTGGCATAGAGATCGAGCTTCATACGCGAAACAATAAAGAGCAACATCGACCAGACGATAAAGCGCCACATCCAGCGATAGAGCAGAAATGAAACCAGTGGTGAACTCACAAGCAAGTACCACTGGCCCGCGAGGGTCTCGTCAACCTTATCGCCTTCCAGATGCAGCGCCCAGGACGTCACGCCCCGCTCTGTCCACATATCGACATAGTCGGCCTGAAGTATCCAGCTGACAAGGATTGCCAGCAGCGCCAGTATTACCTGTAACCATTTTGCATTGAGCAGATGCGTCAGTCTAGTCAGCGCCTGATCAAAATTAGCCCGTTCGCCGACGGGGACGATGCCCGATGACCGCAGGTAGGCCGATGTCTTGAGCATCATCGGCTCGATCACGTTATCCGCCATAATCAGCAGCGGTATCACGATCAGCCCCCTGACATAGGGTATGACATCCTTGACAAAAGGCATCGTAATATCCGTTGTAATGAAGGTGCCGTCGATCAGCGTCAGCACGACCAGCGGCAACCAGGCTATGCCGGTCAGTATCAGGATTCTCGTAGTGGTGTTCGCATCATTGCTCAGAATCAGATTGGTTATTTTCATGAGGACTCCGCTAATGGTGTTCGAGTCTTAACCTAAAGGAAGAACGAGTATCCCACTGCACTCAAAAACAGAGCAGGAAACAACCACCTGGCTGTCCTGTCTATTTTGCGTGCCAATACAAGTTGATCGGTACTGGATAAATGCGAAGTCACCACAACTTCGATCAGGGCCATGAACACCAACACGGTCGACGAGAACAAGAATTTGTCCATGTGTGTCAGGTACGGTATGTCAGGAAGACGCCCTGAAAGTGCAATATGGTAGGCAATCAGCGTCAACACTGTCGTGACCGCAACACTGAGCTGGTTTGGAATGTGCTCCGGACTGATCCAGAAAACGACCCATGACATGATGACGATCAGGCACAGCGGTATGATCGCTTTGATCACATAGTGATGCAAACGTCGTTCTGCTTCGAAACTGAAAACGAAACCCGGCAACTTCAGACCATTCGCCAGCGTTATCTCACGAGGGTCTCCACGCACATCGTCGACTTTCCAGTCAGCGACAGACAGCCTGTCGGCAATGAATGAATCGATCCGGGGATCGGGTTTAAAAACGACTTCGTGCGGCCGATAACCTGCAGCAACGACGGGCACCTCGAATACGTGACTGTCCATCGGAAAATCGCGTAGATCCAGCGGCTGGGAAAAATCACCAAACACGTGCAAGCGATAGGTGACGATTCCATCGGGTGACACTTCCACTTCATCCCGCGTGTTTTCCCAATACCGCTGGGTATTAATGATAGTGAGACGCGGATTCCAGACATCGGACAGGCCACGTACGATGTTGCCGGCACTGTCATGCGCGAGACGCGGATCACTCCAGCGAAAGACCATGTAGAGATTCAGTGTGAAATTCTGTTCCGCACTGTTGATGCGATCGACGTCCAGCACAGCGCCGATAGCTTCAATCTCTGTGGGTCGACCGTCCTCTGATAGCGGCCGGTTTAGCGCAGCCTGCGCATTGAATACAGCAAGAAACAGCAAAAGGCCGCAAATGAAATCGGCCGCTTGCTTCAGCCCAGACGTGACGGTCGACACGCAGGAGTGATCCTAGAAATAGAATGTGCCAAACAGCATGTAGCCGCGGTAGCTGTCGGTCACCTGACCGCGCCAGTCATCATCGTCGACCTCGACATCCAGACCAACCCTGGCAAGTCCCGCACCCAACGCGAAGTTATCGAAAATCTTGTACTCAGTGTTGAGCTCGTAGTTGAGCAAGGCCCCTCTCAAGGCATCATCGAGTTCGATAAAGAACGCCTCACTGACGTAGCGCACGTACCATTTCGGTGTAATCGCATAGCCCAGGCGCAAACCAAACACCGGCAGCGGCACAGAGACGCCAGCGGTCTGGACCTTGTCTCCCGCCTCATTTCTGAACTCCAGGTCATAACTGGTAACGTTGAGGCCGGCCGTCAGGCTCAGCTCCACCTTGGGAGAGTGATAGAAAGAGTAGGCATAGCCCAATCGGTAGACTTCGTATTTGACATCCGAGAAAACTGTTTCGTTGACATTGAACACTTCGTCTTCGATCGTGATATCCAGCGACAGCGTTCTTTCACCTTTTCGGTCAATACTGAACGCGGTGAAGTCGATACGATGCCGTTCGTTGAAGCGATAATAAGCATCGATACGCGGTATGGTATCGCCGTCCTCACCGCCCAGATCGCGTTGAAAGTCAATCGTGGTGCCCAGACCACCCAGGGCCGAATTCACGCTGACCTGGGTATTCGAACCGTCGACCACGTAGGCGCCGAGACGGATCATCCATGTATCCGGGAAAGCGACCGTCGGTTGCTCATCGGCTGCCGCAGGACTGGAAACGGACATTGATGTAACGGCTGCCATAAAAGACAACACCACCACCGAAGCGGCTTTGCTGGTTGCACTCATCTCTTTATCCTCAGTTGTTGCCTTAACGCTCGCTCAAGCTTGACGAGCTCTATTTTTGGTCTGCAGATCTCTGTTCTACTCGCCGTGCCGGCCAGAGAATTTCCATAACTCTTAGAACCGCAACGATATAGATCACGGCCAATGTTATCAGAATCACGCGCATAATGAACTTCTCAGAAAAACCCGCGCCCTCGCCCATGCTACCGTTGACCAGGATCAGCAGCGCGATCAGCGCAGAATTGTAGTATTTGGCGGTCGGCTTGTCTGAGAACACGTTTATACCGAAGAACAACGAGGTCAGGAACATCAGTGCAACATAGAAATAGTACTCCGGCACAGCGACGATCAGCCAGTAGAACACCCAGGCGAACACCCCGCCGAGCAGGGTCGAAATCAAAGAATTCATCCCGGCTTGCTTACCGGCGCTCAACTCGGGTTTGATGATGAACAGCGCCGCAAAAATCATCACCAGCATGTAGCTGGTGAGATCGAGGGTGAAAAACAGGCTCGCCAGCGGCAGGACCACCGCGGTGCTCTTGAGCGCGGCTGTGGCTGCTGGCCCGGAATACCCGGGACGAAATCCGGGCGCCCGCGGAAATGGAGCAGAGCGGGGATCAGGCACAAGCAGGTAACCCAGCCACACCATGCCCATCGCCAACCAGCCCGTCCAGATAAAGTTCAGCGAGACATGCACAGCCAGTCCCTCGTGTGAAACGCTCAGCATCGACAACAGCAGCACGGCGAGCACGCCCATGACCGTTAACCACAGCGAGCCGCCACGATTCAAATAGTAATACAGTTGGTGCATCACCAGACCGAACATCAGGATAAACATGAGCGGGAACCGCATCAAAAACAGCGCGAACACCAGTCCCACACCGAACGCCATCAACGTGTGCAACATGTTCCGTAGACCCGTAGCCAGTGAGGGCATCGGCAACGGCAGCGACAGCATAAAGGCAACCAAGACTGGCAATAGGAACGATAATGGCCAATTGACCGCATAAGCAAGCGCTGCCGACAGCGTGACGCCCACCGCATAACGGAGAACGCGAATGCTGGTCTGGTCCTGGGTGAGCGAATGCAGCCAGGCCCGGGATGACGATGCCTTTATTCTTGTCTCAGTCGACATGCAGGTAGGGTGCGCCGTGCGCACCGATCGGGAATTAAAAAATTTGGTTCATGGTGCGCACGGCGCACCCTACGTGCTGTTGTTTCTGCCGACTCAGTAGACATAGGATAACCAGCTCAGCACGCGAATGTACAACCAGCCCAGCGGGTTGATGATCCAGTTGTTGCTGGTGTAGACCAGCACGTCCGCATGCCCGCCGAGCCGGCGCAGCCCGTGGGCCCGGTCATCGTCAAAGGTGATGATCACCGGGAACCGTTGCGGTTCACGCAGCCAGCCGGTTTTGGCCTCGATCCTTGCGAGACCGCCGATCTCGCTGGTCCCAGCCGTATCCACCGCGAAGCCAACACTGCTGACTCTGCCCTTGAATACCTTACCAGGCGCGACATCAAGTACGATGTCGACCGGATCGCCAGGCTCGATATTTCCAATGTTGTTCTCGCGCATATTCGCCTGGATCCAGACATTGTCGAACTCGATGAACGTCATCAACGGTACACCAGCGCCGGCGTAATAACCTTCTTCGATCTGCAGGTTGGTGATGCCGCCTTTGGAGGGCGCCTGTACCGTTGTCCGGGACAGATCGAGCTGGGCCTTCTTTAGCTCGGCAATGGCCGCCCGAATCCGCGGATTGGCCTCACCCTGTGCCCCCAGTGCCTGTTTGGCTTTTTCCAGCTCGGCACGGGCACTGTCGACCTGGGCCCTGGCCTGCTTGACGACGGCGCGCGCCTTGTCGCCTTCGGCCTTGGACATGACCTGTTTTTTCTCCAGCTCGAACACACGCGCGCTCTGCGTTTCCGCGTGCTCGAGATTGGTGATCGC
>JARFQK010000306.1 GCA_029287815.1 Gammaproteobacteria bacterium | reverse complement strand
ACCTGGGCAATCATCAGCGTCAGCAAGGCGTAGGATGCAATATTAAAAGGCACCCCGAGGAAAATATCCGCGCTGCGCTGATACAGCTGACAGGACAGCCTGCCGTTGGCCACGTAGAACTGAAACAGCATGTGACAGGGTGGCAACGCCATATTATCAAGCTCGCCGACGTTCCACGCACTAACGATCATGCGCCTGGAATCGGGTGTTTCCCTGATTTGCTCAATCACGTCCGCGATCTGATCGATATGGCGGCCATCAGCTGTTGGCCAGGATCGCCACTGATAGCCGTAGACCGGGCCCAGATCGCCATTCGCATCGGCCCACTCGTTCCAGATACGCACTCCGTTCTGCTGCAGATAATCCACATTGGTATCGCCACTGAGAAACCACAACAGCTCGTGAATAATTGATTTCAGATGACATTTCTTCGTTGTCACGAGCGGAAAACCCTCGCTCAAATCGAAACGCATCTGGTGACCGAATATCGACAATGTGCCCGTGCCGGTACGGTCTTCTTTGTGAACCCCAGCGTCACGCGCCAAGCGCATCAGATCAAGATATTGTTTCATAAGTACTCATCACGATATTGAAGAAGATAATCCGGTAAACCAAGCAGCCCACATGTTGCACGAGAATGGCGATTATTTCTGGCTCTCTTTCGCGCTCGGCCCCACGGTCTTTGATCGCATCGCCAGCCAGTACAGCAACACCCCGACGACGATCATTGGCAGTGACAGCAGCTGGCCCATCGTCAGCCAATCGAATGCGACAAAACCAAGGTGGGCATCCGGTGTGCGGAAGAATTCCGTCGTGAATCGAAAACATCCGTAACTGATCATGAAAACCCCGGAGACAGCCATTCGCGGTCGCGGCTTGGAGGAGTACCACCAGAGTATCAGGAACAATAGCAATCCTTCGGTGAACGCCTGGTAGAGCTGTGAAGGGTGCCGCGGCTGCTGATCGATGTGTGGGAATACCATGGCCCAGGGCAGATTGGGGTCCGCCACCCTGCCGACGAGCTCACCATTGATGAAATTGCCGATGCGACCTGCACCCAGGCCCAATGGCACCCAGGGCGCGATGAAATCGGTCACATCGAAAAAACGCTTGTTGTGAAGGCGGGCATAGATCAGCATTGCGAGGAAAACGCCCAACATGCCGCCATGGAACGACATGCCGCCTTTCCAAATGTAAAAAATGGACACCGGATTGTCGATGAAGACATCCCAGCCGTAGAACAACGTGTAGCCCAGGCGACCACCCAGGATCACGCCCAATGCCGCATAAAATATGATGTCTTCAACCTGCCTGCGCGTCCAGTCCAGATCATCGCGTCGACTGCGCACGACACCGTAAACCCAGGCGCCAACGAATCCAAACAAGTACATCAGACCGTACCAGTGGACTTTCAACGACCCAACGGAAAAAGCGACGGAATCAATCTCGGGATAAGTCAGCATAAGAGCGGATGTTACCAAATTCGAGCCATCAGGAAATGTCGGGTATGCTGATTGGCTTCGATCGGGTCATTTACGGCACCGAGGCCGCTGCCGACATCAAGCTGAGCCGCACGTGCTTTGTCAACACCATGGTTTCAAAAACTGGGCTCAACCATCGCCCGCATTTGGATGGATAAATTTACTGATTCCTTGCTCTACTTCAATGAATGTTTACAAAATTTACATTAAAATTGCCCACGGAGTTAGCCAAGCCACTGAAAAGTATAACTTTATTAACACTCATGACTGAACGTGCAAAACCCCGCAAAGCAGCGCTGGCCGTAATAAGGCCTTCTTTTCGCTGGCTGTTGACTACGGTCTTCACACTTTTTGCATTGTTGGTTGTGAACTCGCTCTACCTGGGCAGCATCACGGCGGTGGAATTCAATAGCGGGCAAATTTACCAGGATTATTTCTATCAGCTGATGTTTCTGCTGCACCTGATACTCGGTTTGCTGCTCGTGCTGCCGTTGTGTCTGTTCGCTTACCTTCACGCTCGTCGAGCCTTGCAACGCGACAACCGCTACGCGATCCGCGCCGGTATCGCGTTATTTGTCAGTGCGCTGTTGCTGCTGCTTTCCGGTATCATACTGACCCGCTTCGGATTTTTCGAACTCAATGACCCACGCATCCGCGAGCCAATTTACTGGTTACACGTTGCCCTGCCTTTCGTGGTTGCGTGGCTCTTTGTGCTGCACCGTCTCGCCGGGCGTCCTATTCGCTATCATCTCGCCTATCGCTGGCTGGGCCTTGCTGGCGGATTTGCCGCGATTATGCTGAGTGTGCACGTGCTGACACGTCAGGAAGCCAGCGTCGCCCAATCACATGACTTCTCGCCATCAAATTTCAAAATCGCTGGCGCAGCGCTGATAGAAGCCGACGCACTGATGACCGACCTGGAATGCAAACAATGCCATGAGGACATTTTCCGCAGTTGGGAACAGAGCATGCACCGTCACAGCTCTTTCACCAATCCTGCTTACCGCTTCAGCGTCGAGGAAACTCGCCGCGTGGTCATGCAGCGCGATGGTTCGCTGGCGGCATCGCGTTTCTGTGCCGGCTGTCACGACACCGTGCCATTGCTGAGCGGGCGCTTTGAGCAGGTTGACTTCGACCCGGATACCGATCCGACGGCCATGGCGGGTCTGACCTGCACCTCGTGCCATGCAATCACAGCGCTAGACAGCGTGACAGGCAACAGTGATTTCACGATTAGTGCGCCTGCCGGTTACCCGTTCGCGGACAGTGAGGATAAACTGCTCAAGGCGTTGAATCACCAGCTGATCAAGGCCAAGCCCGCTTTTCACAAGAAAACCTTTTTGAAACCGCTGCATAAAACTGCGGAGTTCTGCTCCGGTTGCCACAAGACCCATTTGCCGTATCAGGTTAATCACTACAAATGGCTGCGCGCCCAGAACCACTATGACAGCTTCCTGCAAAGCGGCGTTGCCGGCCATCGTGTCGACAGCTTCTATTACCCTCCAAAGGCTGTTGGCAAGTGTGCAGACTGCCACATGCCGCTGGTGGAGTCGGACGACCCTGCCGCCCGTGATTTCGACGGTTCAGGACGACTGACCGTGCACAGTCATCTGTTTCCAGCGGCCAACACAGCGGTACCGGCAATGCTCGGACTGGGCGAGGAGGTCATCCGCGCCCATCAGGAGCGACTCAGCGACGTCACGCGCGTTGATATTTTCGGCATCAAAGAAAACGGCAGCGTGGATGGCAAGCTACATGCCCCTCTGGGCAGCGAGTTACCTTTGCTGCAGCCGGGCGCAAGCTATCTGATCGAAACCGTTATTCGCAATCTGGGCGTCGGCCACCACCTGACCCAAGGCACGTCCGACTCCAACCAGCTGTGGCTCGATGTAGCGGTGTATGACGACGGTCGCCTCATTGGACACAGCGGCGCCAGAGATGCCGATGGCAAAGTGGATCCCTGGGCCTACTTCGTCAACGCCTACATGCTCGATCGCGAGGGCGCACGCATCAACCGCCGAAACGGCCAGGATATCTTCGTCGCGCTCTACGACCACCAGATCCCTCCCGGCACAGCCGATGTGGTGCATTACCGCATCACGCTACCGGAGACGATCAAGGGACCGGTATCAATCGAGGTGAAGTTGCAATACCGGAAGTTCGACAGCGAGTATTTGCGATACATACAGGGTGATGACTACCGGGGTAACGATTTACCGATCACGACTATGGCCAGTGACCGCGTCGTGCTGCCTGTTGCCGGCGGCCCGCCGGCAAGCATCGAGGATGCCAGCGAAGTAGCGGAATGGGAACGCTGGAACGACTATGGCATCGGCCTGCTGCGCGAGGGCGACAGTGGCGCCAGCAAAGGGGAATTGCGCCAGGCCGAGCAGGTTTTCCGCCAGGTCGAGGCGATGAAGCCGGGACAGGGCGCACTCAATCTGGCGCGGGTTTATCTGAAGGAGGGTCGCCTGGTCGAGGCGTCGGCAGCGGTCCACATGGCATCACAGGCGGGTTCTACCGCACCACCCTGGACGTTGGCCTGGTTCAGTGCGCGCATCGATCACGAGAACGGTTACCTGGACAGCGCGATCGAGAGTCTCGAACGCATTGTCGCGAACCAGTTCCAGCAGGCCCATGAACGGGGTTTTGATTTCTCATACGACATCAACTTGCTGAACGAGCTCGGCAGAACATACTTCGATCGAGCACGCATGGAACGCGGCAGTCAGCGCCGCACTCAACGCGAGGCGTTTCTGCAAAGCGCACGCTCCTGGTTTCACCAAACGCTGAAGATCGATCCAGAGGACCAGACCGCACACTTTAATCTGGCACTGGTTTACGCGGAGCTGGGCGAGCAGGCGCATGCCGCTTATCATCGGCAAGAGCACGAACGTTTACGGCCGAATGATCATGCAATCGAAATTGCGGTTACGCGTCACCGGCAGAACAACCCGGCCGCAGATCATGCGGCCGCTGCATTCGTAATTTACGACCTGAATCGGGCGCAGGCCCAGACTACTGTCGAACAATCAGTCTCAACAATGCCATCAGCACTGTCGTACACCGAGAGCCGACCGGTCCATGAATAGCAAAGACGACCGCGGTGAGGCCATTATCCGCAAGGCACTTCACCGTTCGTTACTGGTGCTAGCCGTCGCGGCTGTCGCAGCGCTTGGCATTTACCACTGGCTTCAACGCCCAGACGAGCCCGAACTCGTGGTCGAGGAGCAGGCGGTCAAAGGACCAATGCACGCGCAACCCCCATCCTTCGAGGTGCCGGCCATTCCTTTCACCGACATCACGCTTCAGGCAGGTATCGATTTCACCCACATCAACGGCGCTTATGGCGAGCGGCTTTTACCCGAGGCGATGGCTGGGGGTGGTGGTTTCCTAGACTACGACAACGATGGCGACCAGGATATCATCCTGGTGAACGCGACCTATTGGCCTGATCAACCTCACGCAGAAAAGCCGACAACACGCCTTTACCAGAATGACGGCATGGGCCGCTTCACCGATGTGACGGTGGCGGCCGGACTCGACATCAACAGCTATGGCATGGGCGTCGCGGTCGCAGATTTTGACAACGACGGTTGGGACGACATTTATATCACCTCGTTGAACAAGAACCTTCTGCTGCATAATCAACAGGGAACGTTTGTGGATGTCAGCCAATCTTCCGGCACCGCTGGCTTCGCTGAGGACTGGAGCACCGGCGCTGTTTTCTTTGATTATGACAATGATGCCGACCTCGACCTTTTCGTTGCTAACTACATCGAGTGGACGGCACAAATCAATAAGGAGATTGATTTTCGTGTAACCGGCATCGGTAAATCCTACAGCACACCGACCCATTATGCTGGCGCTCGCTCACGCCTGTACCGGAATGAGGGCAACGGAAAATTCAAAGAGGTCTCGCTGGCATCCGGTATCCACATACCCGGAAAAGCACTCGCAGCGATAGCTATCGACTATGACAAAGACGGCTGGCTTGACATTTTCGTCGCGAATGACACCGTACAAAATTTTCTGTTCCGTAACAACGGCGATGGCAGTTTCGAGGAAGTGGGCGCACTCGAGGGCATTGCTTTCAACACCAAAGGCAAGGCCACAGGTGCGATGGGGCTGGATGCGGCCTGGTACCGCAACGACGATGATCTCGGTGTTGCGATCGGCAACTTTGCCAACGAAATGAGCTCGTTGTTTGTAACCGTGGATGGCAAGACACCTTTTGCCGATGAAGCTTTGCTCGAAGGTCTGGGTGCAGATTCGCGGCTGGCACTGACTTTCGGTGTGTTCTTTTTTGACGCGGACCTCGACGGCCATCTCGACCTTTTGCAAGCCAATGGCCATCTCGAAAACGATATCAATAAGGTACAACCAAGCCAACACTACGAACAGCCGATACAGCTTTTCTGGAACTGTGCCACGGAGGCCTGCGCTCACAGAATGGTCTTGGTCGAGGATTCCGGCGACCTCGGCACTCCAGTCGTTGGGCGAGGAGCCAGCTACGCCGACATCGATGATGATGGTGATCTGGATGTACTGATCACCCAGCCCGGCCGCGCAGCCAAACTGTACCGAAACGATCAACAGAGCGGGCACCACTGGCTGCGGGTGATCCTAGAGGGAGTTTCAGACAACCGCAATGCGATCGGCGCGATGATCGAGCTTGCTGCCAACGGGACGACTCAGCGCCGTCTGATCACCTCTGGCCGTAGCTACCTCTCGCAGGTCGAGTATCCAGTCACGTTTGGTCTCGGCGAGTCGGACACCGTCGATAAGTTACTGATCACCTGGCCCGGTGGGCGAAAACAATCTGTCGATGTTGACAGCGTCAACACGGTCGTAACCATCACACAACCAACCGAATGAGACCATGCGATCCAATACTTTCCTTCTGCTTACGATCGTCTTAAGCATCATTTCCGCATCAGTTCTCGCTGACAGACTCGAAGTCTTGCCGCCGACATGGCACCGCCAGCTCAAACCTGTCGCTCAAGTCGATACATCGCCGCTGAAAGCGGATGTACAAAAAGCGATCAGTCAGACCCGCAGCAAAATCGACATAGAACTCGCCGCCTCCGAACCAGATATCGGTCTACTCGCCGCGGAATACGGCAGGCTGGGAAATCTCTATATGGCGCACAAACTCCGTACCAGCGCCGATGCCTGCTACGGCAACGCGATGCAACTGGCGCCGGACTACTTCCCCTGGGCCTATTATTCCGCTTACCTCGCCCAGGAAGAAGGCAGCATGCAGGCGGCTTTAGTGCGTTTCCAGCACGCGATCCAGCTCGAACCGAATTATTTACCGGCAAGGTACCGACTGGCGCGGGTCTACCTCGATCTCAACCGCCTGGAAGAGGCCGAGAGGGTTTTTGAATCGCTGATCGATGAGCCGGCTTTTGAGGCCGCCGCGCACAACGGTCTTGGCGAGGTCATGGCACTCCGCCAACAGCATGACCAAGCCGTCGAGCATTACTCTCGCGCGCTGGCGCTTGCTCCTGAAGCAACGCAGATCCACTATCCGCTCGCGCTATCTTTACGGGCAGTCGGTGAAACCGAACAAGCGAAACAGCATTTGAAACTGTACAGCAGGCGAGAACTTGTGATCGAGGATCGTCTGGTTGAGACGTTGCAAGCCTTCAGAAACGCTGCGAACCGTCACTTCGTCAGCGCAATGACCGCGGTACTCAAGCAAGACTATGCGCGCGCAGTGACCGAGTTCGAAGCGGGCCTTGAACACGAGCCGGACAATACGGATGCAAGAATTAGCTATGCTCGCGCGCTATACCTTGCCGGCGACAGGGATCAAGCCCGCAGCCAACTCGAGCAAATCGTTGAAACGACTCCGGCTGAGTCGCTCGCACTGTTTCTGCTCGCGCTAATCAATGACGAGACAAAAGATAGTGAGCAGGCGACCCAGTTATATCAGCGTGTGATCGCGCTGGACCCCAACCATGTCGGCGCCAACTTCTTCCTGGGCAACCATCTTCTGAAAAGTGGCGACTACGAAAACGCGGTTGAGCGATACGCTATCGTCATTCAGCAAGACGAAAAAAACGTCCCTGCTCGAGTCTTCAAACTTGTATCAATGCTAGGACTGGGCGCCCCGGACAAGGACTTGCTGGCCACTGCTGAGGAGATCGCCGCGCGCGCACCCAATTTCCTCGCGATCACACGCATTCAGATCCTGATCTTGGCTCTGAGCCAAGACACAGAGGTACGGGATGGCTATCGTGCACAGCAGCTTGCCGAACAGATGCAGAAGGATCATCCGCACCCAGTCAATTTGGAATTACAGGCGATCACAACCGCCTCCGCCGGCAACTTCAGCCTGGCCACAAAGCAAATGCAAGAGGCGATCGCTCAGGAAAAACGACACAGGGAGAACAGCCACAGCCTCAAGCGCATGAATGATCAGCTGTCGCTACTTGAGAATCGCGAACTTCCGGCGCTGAGCTGGCACGACGAGATCAAGCACTTGGTGCCACCACCCACCCGTGCGCTTACGAGCTTTCGTGACTATCCCGATCCGAAACCCATTTGAATCGGGCCAAAGAAACCGGAAACGGGTTCATGGTCAAACCATGAACCCGCTCTGAAGGATTCACGAATCAGTATGCGTAGGACGGATAAGCCGGATAGGTTTGCGTCGTACTCGTATCTGGTGATTCGGGCGGTGTTGTGGTATCCGCAGGGTCTTGGGAATAGCCATAACCGTAAGGATAACCATAGCCTCCGCCATAGGGGTACCCACCACCGTAGTAACCGCCCCCATAAGGATAGCCATAGCCCCCATAGGGATAGCCGTAACCGCTATAAGGATACCCGTAACCACCATAAGGATGTCCATAACCCCCGTACCATGGACCACCGTACCACGGTCTTTCCCAATAGTCGTCATCGTCATCCCACCACGCC
>JARFQK010000296.1 GCA_029287815.1 Gammaproteobacteria bacterium | reverse complement strand
TATCACGGTTCAGGCTGGTCTTCGTGCCCGTAAGCTTGCTCTTCACTCAAACCGTAGCTATTGCTACGCTTTTCGCTCCAGAGCGGCGCTTACGGGCACGAATCCTGCGCCTGCTCCCGTGATCCTGGTGAGAAATGCGGGCTAGCCCGCTCCAAGCGGCAGAATGTTCATCGAATTGTCATATATCGGCGGCAAACTGGTTCATCGCGGAAGCGGCTTTTTGCCGCGTACCCTGGACAGCGCCAATGACTCCGTCAATAATCACGCACTCAGATTAAACAAGCAGAAAATATCGCAACATGTGGCGTCGTATACTCGCTATCCTCCGAGCCCGCAATCGGGAGTTCTACCGTGATCACGCCGGCCTGGGCTGGAACATCATCATGCCGATCGTGTTCGTATTCGGCTTTGCGCTAATTTTCAGCGGCGAGCCTGAGGATATGTTCAAAGTCGGTATCCTGACAGATTACGACGACATCAGCCGCGCAGAATCGCCTTTCCTCGACACCCGGCATATTGACTTTATCCGAATGGACAGCGCTGCCGATGCAATCACCAAGATCGAGCGTCACCAGCTCGATCTACTGCTCGACACTACCGCTGAACCTCGCTACTGGGTCAATGAGCATTCGCAAAAAGCTTACCTGGCGGAGCGACTGATGCTGGCCGCCTATGCCGAGTCCGGCACTGTACAACCGGAACGCCAGACGGTCAGCGGACGCGCGCTGCGCTACGTCGACTGGGTCATACCGGGTATCCTGGCGATGAACATGATGTTCAGTTGTTTCTGGGGTGTCGGTTGGGTCATCGTGCGCTATCGCAAAAACGGCGTGCTCAGGCGCTTACAGGCCACGCCGTTGAGCGCCCTCGAATTCCTGAGCGCACAGGTCCTGTCGCGACTCGCGGTGGTACTGACGGCCACGATTGTGGTTTACGCCGGCGCCGATATATTCCTAGATTTCGTGATGCGCGGCTCGTACGTGACCCTGTTCATCGTTTACATCACCGGAGCGGTTTGCCTGATCAGCATGGGGTTGATCATCGCGGCGCGCTTGCGTACCGAAGAGCTCGCCGATGGCCTGCTGAACGTTTTTTCCTGGCCGATGCTGCTGCTATCAGGCGTCTGGTTTTCGATGGAAGGTACAAGTCCGATCGCGCAACTGCTGTCCGAATTGATGCCGCTGACGCATCTGGTCAATGCCGCGCGCGCGGTCATGATCGACGGAGCCGGCGTGGTGCAGGTGCTGCCGGAGATCGCACTGCTGAGCGCGATGGGCCTGCTGCTGTTGCTGATCGCAGCCCGCTTGTTCAGATGGGACTGATCACCATGTCGGCTTGCAGATCACTTGAATCAGTGTGTTTTTGCACGATCGCGATCATCGGGATAAAATCCGGCCAGACGAGGGGCGGGTCGGCTCATTACAAGCCCAAGCCAGAATGAAATGAAAAGGTCTGTCAGTGACTTCTGATTCGCCGTGGCGCCGGGATATTCGAATCCGAAGCACCGCGTTAATCCAACAACCTACTGAGAGGAGTGGGACCCGATGCCAGTTGTAGCATTACCCGAGCTCTTCGAGCACGCGCTGGATCAACAGTACCAACTTGCGCTCGTCAACGTGCCGACGCTGGCGCTCGCGCGCGGCGCGATCGCAGGCGCCAGCGATATTGATGCGCCACTGCTGCTGACGCTCCGTGGCAGCGACTTGCCAGATGGCCTGGCGCCGTCGCTGGAGACATTGGCGCGTCGGACGCCGAATCCGGTTGGCCTGCTCGCCAAACGCATAGAGAGCGCGGAACAGGCCGTGCTCGCCATTCGCCTCGGCTTCAATGGCTTGATGCTGGCGGACGATTTGAACGAAGCCGAAAACAGCGAAATCCACGACCTCGCCCGATCTTGCGACATTCCGATCGTCGACGCGAGCGCACATGCCGGCTCGATGGCCGAGATCGACCAGGAACTGGAATCCGCAACCCTGAATGCGGTGAATGCGATGAATCCGTTGCCTGTCTCCTGGCAAGAACACGATGCAACGGTTGCGCGGGCGGCTGCTGATCAGCTACGGGCCCGGCTGAACGAGCTCGGCGCATCGGATCAGGGACAAGCCGCTCTCGAAACTTGCAAAACCTGGCGACCGGTGGAACACCTGATCATCTACAACACGACCGCCGACGACGACAGCTCGGCGAGACTGGCGGCTGTAGGAAGGCGCGTGCTCGACAAGATCCCTGGCGTGCGCTCGACCTGGACTGGGCGCGCGATCAAAGCGGATGCAAAATTCCGCTACTGTTGGCTGGTGCGTTTCGCGCAGCCGGCAGTGATCGACACGTACCGCGAACATCCGGATCATATTGCCTACGCCGACCAGCATTTTCGTCCGATCGCCGGCGACCGAATCAGCATCGATTTTGAACTCACTGGTGCCGATGAGAACAGCGATGAACATGCCCCTGAGACAAACCCAGACACCCGAGGGGGCAAACCCAGAGATTGACTGCAACGCCGTGCTCACTGTTGCTTTTGCTGCTGTGGCCACTCGCCGCGCGACCGGCTGATTTGCCACCGGCACCCACAGGATTCCGAAACCTGCCCTAAAAAATGGGTCCACAGATGAACGCTGATGAACACAGATGATAGAGACGTTGTTGGACCACCAACATCCGTGTTTATCGGCGTTCATCTGTGGACTTCAGTTTTGGTTCGATCGATTTGCCATCAGACCGGATTCAGTTGAGAATTGGCTAAGACGAGGACGCTTTGTCCGATCAAACGCAACCACAAGGAACAGGCATGGCCGATATCTTCAAATTCGCTGACGAGCTGGGCCCTTTGAAAGTCATTCACGTTTACGAACCGTCGGTGAATCTGAAAGCCGTGCTCGTGGTGGACAAT
>JARFQK010000267.1 GCA_029287815.1 Gammaproteobacteria bacterium | reverse complement strand
TCGGCATGTAAACCAGATAGCGCGAAGGTATCGTGATATTCGTCGTCAGCCTCGCGCCCTTGGTTCCTAACGGATCCTTGATGACTTGCACCAACAGCTCCTGCCCCTCGCGCAGCACCTGGCTGATGTGCACTGTACCGCCATTACCGCTCTGTCGTGCCTGAGCGACATCAGAAACGTGCAAAAACGCGGCGCGCTCGAGGCCGATATCGACAAATGCGGCCTCCATCCCGGGTAAAACCCGCGCAACCATGCCCTTGTAAATATTTCCGACAAGCCCTTTGCGGTGGCTGCGCTCGATATAAATCTCGTGAACCATGCCTTTTTCTATAGTCGCAACCCGGGTTTCCTGAGTCGTGATATTGACCAGAATTTCCTTGCTAATATAAATGATGGTTGTTCTTATATTATTAGATTGTCATATTGGACAGCTTATTCCACGAGCGGACAGCAGTTGCGCAGTCTGAAACAATGGCAAACCCATCACACCAGAGTAGCTACCGTTCAAATTGACCACGAAACGGCCCGCTATGCCCTGGATCGCGTAGGCGCCGGCTTTATCGAGAGGTTCACCCGTTTCGACATAGGCTTTGATCTGTCGTTCAGACAGCCGAGCGAATTCAAGCTCGCTGCTGACGACATCGACGCATTCATCTGTCGATGACACCAGTGCGATCGCGGTGTGCACAATGTGTGTTCTTGCTGAAAGTTTAGCCAAAAAAGCGACTGCCTGCCGCTTGCTCGCTGGCTTGCCGAGAACGTCGTCGTCGACAACGACCACCGTATCCGCGCCCAACACCACGCACGGATCGCCGTCAGTACAGCTGCGCCGATAACCGGCGCGCGCTTTTTCCGACGCAAGTCGTTGGGCATACACCAGGGCGGCCTCACGGGGCAAGCGGGTCTCATCGATGTCAACCGGCTTGACCTCGAATTGAACGCCGAGCTGCTGCAACAGTTCTTTCCTGCGCGGCGAACCAGACGCAAGCACCAGCCTAACCCGCATGTTGCACGAAGGCGGACCCATCATTCGTTGAACCCTTCCATATTTCAATCACATAAATCGAATTTAACGCTGGACCGTGCGGTGACGGTTTGTCCTGTTTGATTTTACGAACAATCGGGCAGGATCGAGCGCGGTGCACGGCTGGAAACCGTTTAAGAACCGGACAGACTGATTGAAACGCCATCCCAGGCCACCGATGAATCGCATATGCGTCAGGCCCTGTGGTAAGGGTGGTGGTTGATAACACTCCACGCCCGATAGAGCTGCTCGGCAAGGATTATGCGCACTAGCGCATGCGGAAAGGTCATTTTGGACAGCGACAAGCGCTGTTCTGCGCGTTGCAGGATTTCGTCGGAAAGCCCATCCGGGCCGCCGATGAACAGTGTGATATCCCTCCCCGACTGCATCCAGGCCTGCAGTGTCGATGCCAATTGCTCGGTCGTCAGCTGCTTGCCGTTGGCATCCAATGCCACCAGCATCGATCCTTGCGCGGCGGCAGCCAGCAGCTTTTTGCCTTCGTCTCGGCAGATGCGCTGTATGTCCGCATTCTTACCACGTTTGACCAGCGGGATTTCTGTTATGCGAAATACCAGCTCCCTGGGAAAGCGCTTGATGTAGTCGTCACAGGCCTGATAAACCCAGGCAGGAAGTTTCTGGCCAACCGCAATCAGATCGATACGCACCGATCAAATGGATTCCTGTTGCCGGGACAGATCAACCTGCCACAGGCTTTCAAGATCATAGAATTTCCGCACTTTGGGCTGCATCACGTGAACCACAATATCGGCCAAGTCAACCAGGACCCATTCACCGTCATTCTCGCCCTCGACACCCAGCGGGGCGTGACCGGCCTGCTTCGCCTCCTGCACCACGTTCTCGGCGATCGCGCGGACATGCCGACTCGAAGTGCCGCTGGCAACGATCAGGTAATCCGTGACATCGGTCTTGTCGCGGACGTCGAGTTCGACAATGTGCTCGGCTTTCAAGTCTTCGAGCGCATCAATCACCCGTTTCTTCAGTTCATCGGTCGCCATACTCAGTTCTTCACCATGTTCATCAGCCTTTCATTGACCCTGTCGGGCAACAGATAACGGACGCTCAATCCTTCGGCCAGCATCGCCCTGATCATACTTGCAGAAATATCGAGTTGCGTCACGGATTGTAACAGGATTCTGCCCGAAGTCTCCTCGATCAGGCCGGATCCAGTCGATACCAGCGTGGCAGGCAGTGCATCGATATAATCCATGTCGAGCGTGGACCCGGGCCGTGTGGTAACAACCAGGTGGCAGTAGTCGGGAATGCGCTGCCACTGATGCCACTGCGTGAAACCCAAGAAAGCATCCATACCCAGGATCAGACATAGCGGCTCGGCCGGGAAATCCGCTCGCAAGGATTCCAACGTATCGACCATGTAGGAACGCCCTTCCCGGGTCAGCTCGCGACGATCCAACACGAAACCCGGCTGATCGTCGATCGCAATCTCCAGCAATTCGAGCCGATCATCGGCATCCAGCCATGGGCTTTCGCGGTGCGGCGGAACCTTATTCGGAATGAAGCGGACCTGATGCAGACCGAGACGCTGCATGACCTCGAGCGCGGGCCGCAAATGGCCATAGTGCACCGGATCGAAGGTGCCGCCCAGCACCCCAATCATTTCAGCGGCAACGACAAAGCGTCCGACGCCGGGTCCGACTTCGCGTTCACCAAACCGCACGTGCGTTTCATAATACTGGGGTCAGCACCGGCCACAGGCCTTTTCGCTCGCTGCGATCACTCCCTGATATCGCCGTCGCCAAGCACGATGAATTTCTGAGATGTCAGGCCTTCGAGCCCCACCGGCCCGCGAGCGTGCAACTTGTCGGTGCTGAGACCGCTCTCTGCGCCAAGGCCGTAGTCAAAGCCGTCGGCAAAGCGCGTAGAGGCATGAACCATCACCGAACTGGAATCGACCTCGCGCAGGAAGCGCCTGGCCTTGGTGTAGTTTTCGGTGATGATCGCGTCGGTATGCTGCGAACCGTGCGTATTGATATGGTCGATGGCCGCATCGATACCGTCGACCACGCGAATGGACAGAATCGGCGCGAGGTACTCCGTGTCCCAGTCCGCCTCGGAAGCGGCATTGACTTCGTCCATGACCGCTCGCGTCCGGTCGCAACCGCGCAGCTCGACGCCTTCGTTCTCGAAATGCGCACACAGATCAGGCAGCACGTCGGCTGCAACCGCTTCAGCAACCAGCAGCGTCTCCATCGTGTTGCAGGTGCCGTAGCGTTGAGTCTTGGCGTTAAAAGCGACCTTCACCGCTTTCCTGAAGTCGGCATCGTCGTCGATGTAGACATGACAGATACCGTCGAGGTGCTTGATCACGGGCACTGCCGACTCGCGCGAAATGCGCTCGATCAGACCTTTGCCACCTCGGGGAATGATCACGTCGATGCTCTGCTTCATGGTCAACATTTCACCGACGGCTGCGCGATCGGTCGTCCCCACCACTTGTACAACATCCTCGGAAAGGCCCACCTCAGCCAGGCCGAAACGAATGCATTCAGCAATCGCTTGATTCGAATTGATCGCCTCAGAACCGCCACGCAGAATCGCCGCATTGCCCGCTTTCAAACACAAACCGGCGGCGTCCGCGGTGACGTTCGGTCGCGACTCATAGATGATACCAATGACGCCCAACGGCACGCGCATGCGCCCAACCTGGATGCCCGAGGGCCGGTAGGCCAGGTCGGTTATTTCGCCGATTGGATCCGGTAGCGACGCAATCTGGCGCAAACCCTCAGACATCGACGCCAAGCGCTGGTCGGTCAATTCGAGCCGGTCCAACATGGCCGTATCGAGCCCTCCGGCCTTGCCCGCTTCCAGGTCCTTGCTGTTTTCGCGTTTCAGATCTTCGGCTTTGGCATCGATTTGATCAGCGATCGCATGGAGGGCGCCATTCTTGGTTCCGGAATCCGCCCTGCCAATATCATATCGCGCGCTCACTGCGCGATCACCCACGTTTTTCATGTACGCCTGAATATCTATCACGCTGTCAGCAGTAGCACCCATAACCTGTTCGCACAAGATGTTATCGTTTATTCATTGCTCTGGCCATTATATCGGATCACATTCCAACATGACGAGGCATATCGCCCGCATGTTGCATCAAGTATTTGGATCTTATGGACAAGCTGGCAATGCATCGCGTCATGCCGCCAGCATATAGGCAACAGTTTGCAGCTCATCCCAGACATTACCAGGCTGCTGACCTTTGCTGACCGCGTCGATGGCTGCGCACCGCTGAAGCAGCCGCTCCAGACGCTCGGCAGGATGCCTGGCCAGGCACGATCGCAAAAGCGGCACCCGCTTCTGCCAAACGCCCGCCTTTCGGAACGCAGAGTCGCTCGAATTCGCATTCTTCGCAAGCGTGGCGAGTAAGCGAATGTCCTTGGCCAGCGCCCAGTTGACCAGCACCGGCTCGACGCCTTCCGCCTGCAGACCATGGAGAACCCGTATCGCGCGCTGGCAATCACCCGCCAGCGCGCTGTCCGCGAGTTCGAACACATCGAAACGCGAACTGTCGGCAACGGCCTCGCGGACCGCATCGATATCCACTGAACCCGCGCCCACCAGCAAAGCCAGCTTGTCGATTTCCTGAGCAGCTGCCAAGAGATTGCCTTCGACGCGATGGGCGACATAATCGACAACTTCTTTGCTGGCTCGCATTCCCCGGCTGAGGAAACGTTGCTGTAGCCAGGCCGGCAAGCGCTCGGGCGGGATCGCCCAGCACTGCGTCACCACACCAACCCGGTCCAGCGCCTTGAACCAGGCACTTTTCTTCTGCGCTGCATCGAGCCTGCCCGCGGTAATCAGCAACACCGTATCCTGTGGAATTCTTGCGGTATAGGCGCTCAGAACCTGGGCACCTACCCTGCCCGGCTTGGCCGAAGGCATGCGCAGATCCAGGATACGCCGACTGGCGAACAGCGACAGACTGTCGGCCTGATCCTGAAATTGCTGCCAGTCGAAACCGACATCGACATCGAACACTTCGCGGTCGGCAAAATCGAGCTGCCGGCACCTGGCGCGCACGCGGTCTGCGGCTTCCATCACCTGCAATGGTTCATCGCCTGCGATCACGTAGACCGGATGAAGCTGGGTGTCGAGAATATCGGCTAACTGATCAGGACGCACATTCATGATCGGCAGGCCATTTACTTCAGCGCTTGCATGCGCTGCACGATCTGCCGGGCTGAATCCACGATCATATCGTTGTAGATGATCTCCTCTTCCTCGGCAACCCCCAGCACCTGTTCCGGGTCGAACAACAGGTTACGGGTCAGTTCGATCTTGCTGTCTTCGATCAGGGCTTGCTCCTCGGTATTCACCGAAAAGGTCGCGCGATAAATCAGCCGATATTCGCGGGCTCGACCCAGTGTGTCAACGGAGATCACGTCGCGCGACCGCTGCTCGAAATTCACGTCGACTGCCGAAGCGGCGCTGTCTGAATCATCGGTGACCTCGCCGCCGCTGGCTTTCAGGGAGGACGTCAATTCCTTGAACAAGCCCCGACTCATCGACTTCTTATCGACGAAGATCGGCGATAAATGCGCTGGCAGTTCGTAAGAGCCACGCAAATGAAAACCACAGGCTGCGATTGCGCCGATTAACATCATGACAGCAAAAAAGCGAATCGGTCGCATTATGTCACCACCAGATTCACCAGCCGACCGGGCACAATAATCACCTTACGCACGGTCTTGTCCTGGATGTTGTTCTGGATCTTCTGATCCTCGAGGGCAAGGCTCTCGATCGCATCGTTGCTGGCGTCGACCGGTACCTGTATTCTCGAACGCAGCTTGCCGTTGACCTGCACCACGAGCTCGATGCTGTCACGTGTCAGAGCCGCCTCATCGTGTTCTGGCCAGGCCTGTTCGGCAATCAATGCGTCATGACCGAGATGCTGCCACAGGCGCTGGGTAATGTGTGGCACGATCGGTGACAACATCAGTACAACCGCAGTGATGGCCTCGTGCAGAACAGCCTGGCCCTGCTCTGACCGATCGCCAAACCGAACCAGCTCGTTCATCAACTCCATGATCGCCGCGATCGCGGTATTGAAGGTATAACGACGGCCGATGTCATCACTTACCTTGCGGATGGTTTCGTGCAACTTGCGGCGAATGGCACGCTGCTGTTCGTTCAAACCGGCGGGATCAACCGTCGCCACAGAGCCTTGCACGGCTGTGGCGGTATTCCACAGACGCTTCAGAAAACGGTAGGCGCCTTCGACCCCTTTGTCGTCCCACTCGAGCGACTGATCCGGCGGCGCGGCAAACATCGTGAACAAACGCACGGTATCCGCGCCGTAGCGATCGATCAGGCCTTGCGGATCGACGGTATTGCCTTTCGATTTGGACATCTTGCTGCCGTCCTTGAGCACCATGCCCTGAGTCAGCAACCGGGTGAAAGGCTCATCCGATTCGACCAGACCTTCATCGCGCATCAGCTTGTGAAAGAAACGCGCATACAACAGATGCAACACCGCATGCTCGATACCGCCGATATACTGATCTACGGGCAACCAGTAGTCAGCGCGCTGATCGAGCATGGCTTCGGCGGCGCCCGGGCAGGCAAAACGTGCGTAATACCAGGACGACTCGAAGAAGGTGTCGAAGGTGTCGGTCTCGCGCTCGGCCTTGCCACCGCATTCAGGGCAGACGGTCTGGTAGAATTCGGGCATATGCTTCAGCGGGGAACCGAGGCCCTCGCTGAAATCAACATCTTCGGGCAATACCACTGGCAGCTGTTCCTGCGGAACCGCGACCGCGCCGCAGCGTTCACAGTTGATAATCGGTATCGGCGTGCCCCAGTAGCGTTGGCGTGATACACCCCAATCACGCAAGCGATAATTGACCTGTTTTTCGCCCTTGCCCAGCGACTCCAACTTGGCGGCGATGGCATCAAAGGCCTGCTCTGAACTCAGGCCATCGAATTCGCCGGAATTCTTCAAGATGCCTTTATCGACATAGGCTTCGCTGTCGACCGAAACGACGCTGCCGTCTGCCGGGAACACCACCTGCTTGATCGGCAGACCATAAGCCAATGCGAAGGCATGGTCGCGCGTATCGTGCGCCGGTACCGACATGACCGCACCGGAGCCATATTCCATCAGCACGAAGTTGGCGACCCAGACCGGAACCTTGTCTCCGGTCAAGGGATGAATGGCCCTGTAGCCGGTGTCCATGCCTTTCTTTTCCATCGTCGCAACATCGGCTTCGGCGGTACCGGCTCTCTTGCAGGTATCGATAAATGCCTGCAACGCCGGATCACCCGCCGCTGCCTGCTGGGCCAGTGGATGTGCGGTCGCAACCGCCAGATAGGTCACCCCCATCAACGTGTCCGGCCGCGTGGTATAGATCGTCAGCGGTGCGGCCGCCGCGACATCGCCTTCGACATCAAAGTGCATTTCCACGCCTTCAGAGCGCCCGATCCAGTTGCGCTGCATCGTACGCACCTGCTCGGGCCAGCCTTCGAGCTTGTCGATATCCGCGAGCAGCTCTTCAGCATAGTCGGTGATCTTCATGAACCACTGAGCAATCTCCCGGCGCTCGACCGTGGTGTCACAGCGCCAACAACGCCCATCTACGACCTGCTCATTCGCCAGCACCGTCTGATCGTGCGGACACCAGTTGACCGCAGCCGTCTTTTTGTATGCCAGACCTTTGCTGAACAAGCGTGTGAACAGCCACTGTTCCCAGCGGTAATAGTCGGGTTTGCAGGTGGCCAGCTCGCGCGCCCAATCGTAGCCAAATCCGAGCGCTTTGAGCTGATCGCGCATGTAGTCGATGTTCTGATAGGTCCATCTCGCCGCCGGCACTTTGTTTGTGATGGCCGCATTCTCCGCGGGCAGGCCAAACGCATCCCACCCCATAGGCTGCAATACGTTCTTTCCCTGCATTTTCTGGTAGCGCGCGATGACGTCACCGATGGTGTAGTTGCGCACATGTCCCATGTGCAGACGCCCGCTTGGATAGGGGAACATCGCCAAGCAATAGAACTTCTCCTTGTCTCGGTCCTCGGTCACCGCAAAGACATCGTGTTGTTGCCACAGCTGGCGGGTCGCGGCTTCGACTGCTTTGGGATCGTATTCTGTGCTCATAATGTTTGACTACACTTCGTCGGCTGGCCCTGCAACGCAAATTTAACTGAACTATAAAATTGATCAATATTAATGAAAACCAGGCGGCTGAAAGGATACACTAGCGGTGTTAGCAAAGAAACCGGTAAACCTATTCGTACGGAGCCTGATGATTCATATGAGCCATCAACCTTCCAACCGCCTGATCGAAGCCTACAACCAGATGATGGCGTCAATTCGGTCCGCCTTCGAAAACGCTGAGCACAGCGACATGTCCTTGAGCAAAGCCATCGGCATGGCGAAGGAAGAGATCACGCATATCAGCGACATCACCCAGGACGAAGCTGAGGAAATCAGCAATTTCATCAAACGCGACATCAATGACGCCGCTGAGTACATGATGGAAAGCAGTTCAGAGTTCAGCGACTGGCTGATGCTGGATATCGAGGTGATCGAGCGCAGACTGATCGACCTCTTCCTGTCCGTCGCGGACAAGACACGTCTGGAACTGGAGCAGTTCGGCGTACAGAACCGTGAACTGAGCCTGTACTTCGCCGGTGAAATCACCGGCCCCGGCACACTGCAATGCACCGAGTGCGGCCACAAGGTTGCGTTCACTACGACATCGCATATCCATCGGTGTGCCAAATGCGGACATGACACCTTCAAGCGCGCCGAGATCAAAGCCTAGCGCCTATGCGGGCGAGCCCGGTCGCGCAGGCAAAGCGTAACCACCAGCGCGGTCGCAAGCAGCAGGATAAAACCGTCACCCCAGAAAACATAGGGCGTCTGCCCCTGCAGTGGCGTGACCGCGGCTCTGAGCACATGACGTTCCTGCGCGGGAGCGACCTGAATCTCCTCTCCTTTGGGACCGATGATGGAGGAGATGCCGGTATTGGTTGCGCGCAGCAAATAGCGACCGGTTTCCAGCGCCCGCATACGCGCGATTGCGTGATGCTGGTACGGCTCATGGGAGCCATCGAACCAGGCATCGTTGCTAACATTGACCAGCAGAGTCGCCTGCGGCAAATCGCGGCGCACGTCCCTGGAAAAAATGTCCTCAAAACAGATGCTGACACCAACCGGCTGACCAGCGACGACCAGCAGCGGCTGATCATCCGGACCTGAATCGATGTCTGACATCGGGATATTGATCCAGCGGCTGAAGAAACCAATCAGGGGCCGCAAAGGTATGTACTCTCCCAGCGGTACCAGGTGGCGCTTGCGATACTCGCCGCCGTTGATGCTGATCACGCTGTTGTAATAACGCCCGGTGTCCAGGTTCTTGATGAACAGACCGACCAACAGATCGGTATCGTGCTGCTGTATCGCCTGACGCAGACCGATCAGGTAGGCCGGCACCCTGTGCTTGTAGTCCGGTATCGCGGTCTCTGGCCAGATGATCAGATCGGCATCA
>JARFQK010000183.1 GCA_029287815.1 Gammaproteobacteria bacterium | reverse complement strand
GATAAGGGTCGTCAGGAGGTGACCGGTCAGGAAGCGGATGCTAACTTGTTCAGGGTATCGACGCTGCGCAATATCACCGACACAGCGCCCTATTTCCACAACGGGTCGGTGAATGACCTGCATGAGGCGGTCAGGGTCATGGCCAGGACTCAGCTGAACAAAGAACTCAGCAATGCTGACGTTGACGACATTGTCGCATTCCTGGGGGCTCTGACAGGGCCATATCCAGAAATCACGATGCCGCGCTTACCGGCAACAGCGGGCACCAGCATCGTGGTTGACTCGTCGCAGTAACAGTCATCAACGGGTTGGTGTGATAACATCGCACCAACTCACTATGTATCGAGAATATTTATGGCTACCATTGATCTGACCAAAGAAACCTTCCAGAGCACCATCAACGACAATGAAATCGTTTTTATCGATTTCTGGGCCTCATGGTGCGGTCCTTGCAAGTCTTTCGCGCCAATTTATGACAGTATCTCGGAAAAGTACGGCGACGTCGTGTTTGCCAAAGTCAACACCGAAGAGGAGCAGGAGCTGGCAGCCAGCTTCCAGATTCGCTCAATCCCGACGCTGATGATCTTGCGCGACCAAATCGTGATCTTCTCGCAGGCAGGCATGTTACCCGAGTCTGCTCTCGACGAGCTCGTTGCCAAGACCAAGGAGCTCGATATGGATCAGGTCAGGGCAGAGATCCAGGCGCAACAGGCAGGATAGGCGCAGAGCCTATCCCGAATTTCTCACCAGGCGGGCTAAAGCTCCGCCTGCTGTTGCGTCAGTTTGGCCAGCTCGGCCTCGCTCTTTGCCACTTCCCGAGTCAGTTTTTTCTCGGTGCGCACTAGCAGCGTCAGCTCTTTTCGTACACTCTTGAGTTCGTCCTGCATCGCTTTCAGCTGGTGCAGGTATTTAGCCTTTGCAGCCGTCTCGGCTTTTTTGGGGCGCTTTTTGACTTCGGGCTTTATCGCGGCAGCTTCCCTTTTTTTGCGCTTCGGGGTCGGTTTCAGGCTTTCCGCGATCTGCGTGCGTATCACTTCCGGTTGCGCGTTGGCGGGCGTTGCCGCCGGCTGCGCTGGTGCCGGCTGCAGTTTGATCCGCGATGACCGAAGGCCACGCAAGGCGGATTTGATCCGCTTCTTGATGTCGTCGACCGTGCCCTGGCCATCGATCACGTGCAGATTGCCCTTATTGCTGTAGTAGTTCGAGACATGCTGGGCGTGGGTTTCATAGACACGCAGGCGGCGATCGATGGTCTCCTCGTTGTCATCCGAGCGATGATGCAAGGTGCCACCGCATTGATCACACTGTGAGTCGATAGCAGGCGGGTTAGTGAACGAATTGAACAACGCGCCACAGGACAAGCAAGTCAGACGTCCGACCATGCGCTGCATCAGCAGATCAAAGTCGACATTGATCTGCAGCACTGCATCGATGGGTCTGCCAAGGCTGGTAAGCAGGTTATCGAGAGCTTCGGCTTGCTCCAGGTTGCGTGGATAACCATCCAGTATGAAGCCGTTCTCAGCGTCGGGACGCATGATTCGCTCGCGAATCATGCCGATAACGATGTCATTCGGCACAAGCTGGCCCGCGTCCATGACCGCTTTGGCCTGCCTGCCCAAAGGGGTTTTGGCCGCCACTGCGGCGCGCAGCAGGTCGCCGGTGGAAATCTGCGGAATGTTATATTTCTCGATCAGGAATTTCGCTTGCGTGCCTTTGCCGGAACCGGGGGCTCCGATCAAAACCAGTCTCATTCAGATACTCCATACTGCCTGTTAACAAAAACTTCCGGGATTCTATCGATTGTTCAGCGATTGTCGAGCTAAACGTGATTAATCCCGCCTAAATCATCTCAAAGCCGATATAATCCAAATAAAAAATTTACTCGGTCCAGAACAGTCAAAGGGATGACTCATTTCACTTTCAGTTTAGCAGAGCGGCGACCTATCGGTTGATTCAGACAGGATCTTGTCTTGCGTAGATCTTTCGTAACCGACCATTCGTTTGTGTCACGGCTTTTCAAGACGCGCGCCATCGTTGCCGGTGTGGTCAGCCTGTTGTTAATTTCTTTGTTGTTGGCCAGGTTGGGGCAGCTGCAGATCGTCGAATACGCGCATTTTGCCAGTTTGTCCAAAGAAAACCGTGTCCGCCTGATGGCGTTACCGCCAAACAGAGGCCTGATCTACGACCGCAACGGTGTCGTACTCGCCGAAAACCGGCCGACCTATCATCTGGAGCTCATTCCAGAACAGATCGAAGACCTCGAGGCGACCCTGTTGGGTCTGGGTGAAGTCGTGGCCATCAGTGAGCAGAATATCGAGCAGTTTCGCACCGCTTTGCGTACGCATCGGCCCTTCGAAAGTATCTCGCTGCGGACCCGGCTCAGCGAAGAGGAGGTCGCCCGACTGGCGGTCAACCGCCATCGTTTTCCTGGTGTTGATATCGCTGCGCGCCTGAGCCGATACTATCCCCAGCGGACCTCCACCGTCCATGCCGTGGGTTATGTAGGGCGTATCAGCGAAAAAGAGCTGAATACGATCGACGTCAGCAATTATCGGGGTACCACCCACATTGGCAAGACCGGCCTGGAAAAGCATTACGAGGCCGAGCTCCACGGTATCGTCGGGCAACAGAATGTCGAGGTCAATGCCGAGGGTCGTATATTGCGCGTCATTGATAAGGTGCCGCCGATCCCAGGCAACGACTTGATCCTGAATCTGGACCTGGAGCTGCAGCTGACGGCAGAGCGGGCCCTGGGCGATTTCGCTGGTGCGGTGATCGTGATGGAGCCGCAGACCGGTGCGGTGCTTGCCTTCGTCAGTGAGCCAACTTACGACCCGAATCTGTTTGTTCATGGGATTAGTGTCAAAGATTACGCGGCTCTGCGGCAGGGCGATTACAAGCCTCTTTTCAATCGGGCGCTTTTTGGCCAGTATCCGCCGGGTTCGACCCTGAAGCCATTCGTCGGCATGGCTGGCGTGGATGCAAAAGCTGTCGGTCCCCGGGAAAGCATCCGCTGTATCGGTTACTACACGTTGCCGCACGATAAAGACCATCGCTACCGAGACTGGAAGAAATGGGGTCATGGCAAGGTGGATTTGGCGGATGCGATAGAACAGTCCTGTGACGTCTACTTTTATGAGCTGGCCCACCGCCTCGGCATTAACCGCATGCACGACTATCTGCGCGAGTTTGGCTTTGGCGACAGAACCGGTGTCGATCTGCTCGGAGAACGCTCTGGTCTTCTACCGTCGAAAGAATGGAAGCGCAAAATCCACGGAAAAGTCTGGTATCCGGGTGAAACCCTGATCGCTGGAATCGGTCAGGGTTATATGTTGGCGACACCGTTGCAGCTCGCGGTCGCAACCTCGGTTCTGGCGACCAAGGGAAAAAAAATTCAGCCCCGTTTGCTAAAAGAAATGCGTGCATACAATGGCGAGGTCACCGCGCTATCTGCGCCTTCGGTTTCATGGGTCAAATTGGGTCGGGAAGACATCTGGGATCAGATGCACGAGTCCATGCGACGGGTACTTCAGGGTGAGCACGGTACAGCGCGGGCGACAGGGTGGACGCTGAAAAGCTATGAAATGGCCGGTAAGACCGGGACTGCGCAAGTTTTTGGCATCGCGCAAGACGAGGAATACGATGCCGAAACGGTGGCTAGAAAATTGCGTGACCACGCCCTGTTCATTGCTTTTGCGCCGATCGAGGATCCGGAGATCGTGGTCGCTATCATCGAAGAAAACGGCGAACACGGCAGTGCTGTCGCGCCGATTGCTATGAAAATCATGGACAAATATCTGTTGGAAGAAGATGCCGAGTAAGTACGAGTTCGACACGGCCTATCAGAGCCGGTCTGCCAGGGTATTGCAGACAATTCGCATTGATCCGGTGCTGCTGCTCGGTTTGTTGATTCTGACGCTTGCGGGCTTGGGCATCCTCTACAGCGCGGGTGACCAATCCGCCGAATTGATGCAAAAGCAGATCATCCGGCTCTCCATAGCCTTCCTGGTGATGTTGGTGGTTGCGCAGATTTCGCCCCAGCAGCTTTATCTGTGGACGCCCTGGATATTCGCGGTCGGTGTAATCCTGTTGCTGATGGTGTTTTTTGCCGGTGAGGTCGGCAAAGGCGCGCAGCGTTGGCTAAAGATTGGGGTGCGCTTCCAGCCATCAGAGATCATGAAGCTGGCCACGCCAATGATGCTGGCCTGGTATCTGTCTGAGCGGCCACTGCCCCCCGGGTTTCGCTCTTTGATCATTTCGACGGTCCTCGTGTTGGTGCCGACGGTTATGATAGCGATGCAGCCAGATCTGGGTACAGCTCTGCTGGTCGCAGCGGCGGGTTTCTTTGTGGTTTTCTTGTCCGGGATTCGTTGGCGCGTCCTGATCGGTACCGGGCTGGCATTACTGGCGTTCGTTCCGATTTTGTGGCGGATGATGCATGACTACCAGCGACAGCGTGTATTGACCTTGCTGGATCCGGAAAGTGACCCGCTCGGCGCAGGTTATCACATCATCCAGTCGAAAATCGCGATAGGTTCTGGTGGGCTTTATGGCAAAGGTTGGCTGAATGGCACGCAGTCTCAGCTCGATTTTCTCCCGGAGCGCTCAACCGACTTTATTTTCGCGGTGTTTGCAGAAGAATTTGGTATGATGGGTGCTGTTTTATTGCTGTCGCTTTATGCATTCATCATTTGGCGCGGTCTGTACATCGCTGATCATGCGCAGGATAACTTCAGCCGTTTGTTGGCTGGCAGCTTGAGCATGACGTTTTTTGTGTATCTTTTCGTCAACGTGGGCATGGTATCCGGCGTGTTGCCCGTGGTGGGTGTGCCGCTGCCGCTGGTCAGCTATGGAGGTACGTCACTGGTCACGCTAATGGCGGGTTTTGGTATATTGATGTCAATAAACTCAGATCGAAAATTGTTGTCCAAGTGAAAAATAACAAGAAAAAGTCATGAAACGACTGATCTCTTCAACGGCGCTATTGGTAACGGCGCTATCGCTTCTGCTCATCGGTAACGCTGCACGGGCTGATTACAGCGAGCGCAGTGACGTCCAGGAATTCATAAATGAGATGGTCAGTAAACACGACTTTGATCGCGAGGACCTGACCAAGAAGCTTGCCTCGGCCAAGAAACTGGAAGGCGTGCTCGAGGCGATCGCGAAACCGGCCGAGCGCGTGCTGACCTGGAAGGAATACAGGCCAATCTTCATAACGGACAAACGGATCAGTCAGGGCAAGCGTTTTCTGAAGGAAAACCGCGCAACGCTGGAGCGTGCGGAACAGAGATTTGGTGTGCCTGCTGAGATTATCACCGCGATCATCGGCGTCGAAACCTATTATGGCAGACTCACCGGCAAGACCCAGGTCTTTGACTCATTGGTCACGCTCGGATTCGATTACCCGCCACGGTCGCGATTTTTTCGTAGTGAGCTGGAGCAGTTTTTGCTTTTGACACGGGAAGAGGATGTTGACGTGCAGACCATTCGTGGCTCGTATGCCGGTGCCATGGGTATGCCGCAATTCATTTCCAGCAGCTATCGCCACTATGCGATTGACTTCGATGGCGATGGCAAACGCGATTTGATGGGCAACACTGACGATGCGATTGGCAGTGTGGCGAATTATTTCAGCGAACACGGTTGGAAGCCAGGCGCCCAGGTCGTGGTTCAGGCGCGTATAAAGCAGCCGATCGAAGAGACCAGGAACACGTTGAAACCCCATACCCGTATTGCAGAACTGACCAACAGCGGTGTGTACCCGCTGACCAATGTTGCTGATCACGAAAAAGCGACCGTGATCACGCTCAATGGCGCCAAGGGCAAGGAATACTGGCTGGGGTTGGATAATTTTTATGTGATAACCCGCTACAATCATAGTGCGATGTACGCTATGGCTGTGTATCAGCTCAGCCGCAAATTTGATACGCAGGAATGATGAATATTCAAAATTCAGGGCGCTGGCTTGCGACGGTGACGCTTATATCAGGACTGGCTGCATCGTGCAGCGTCAAAGACGGAGCGCCGAATGGCTATGGCAAGCGGTGGGATCAGATACCTGACGCTTTGCCGAAGAAGGAAGCGCGCAGCAAATACGGGAATCCACCCTCCTATGAAGTCTTCGGTAAACGGTACTACGTGCTGAATAGCAGCCAGGGTTTCGTACAAAAAGGTGAAGCCTCGTGGTACGGTACCAAATTCCATGGAAGACGTGCATCCAGTGGCGAAACCTACGATATGTACGCGATGACGGCGGCTCATAAAACACTGCCGTTGCCGACTTACGTCGAGGTGAAGAACTTGCAGAACGGCCGCACGGCGATCGTCAAGGTTAATGACCGTGGGCCTTTTCATGACGGACGTATCATCGATCTGTCCTATGCAGCGGCGACCAAACTCGGAGTCGTCGCTAGCGGTACCGCGCCGGTAGAAATTCGAGCACTCTCAACGACGCGACCTGAACGCACTGAGCAGACCACGGCAGCTGTTGAGGACAACTACATCGATGCTAATGGCAAGCTCTACGTGCAGATCGCCGCATTCTCTGCGGAGGAAAACGCGCTGAAAATGATTGGCGAGTTGCGGGAGAAAAAGATCAACAGCGCCCGGATTCACGTAGACACTGTCGATGGCAAGCTGCTTTACCGGGTGAGGATAGGGCCAGTTCCAACCGATCATGTTGCCGAAAAAGTACTCGCTCAACTGAAAGAAATCAATTTGAACAATGCAAAGATCATACGATACAACTAGTCAAATGAATTCATCAATCGCCCTGAAGCGCCTGGTTTTCGCGGTTGCCGTGCTCCTTGTTTTTGCGCTGTCTACAGCGAATGCTGCTGTCCCGATACCGGCGCCGCCTAAGATCGCAGCGAAAAACTTCATACTGGTTGATGCGCAAAGCGGCCGCTTGCTTGCGGAGAAAGAGGCTGATGAACAGGTGGAGCCAGCGAGTATTACCAAGATGATGACCGCTTACGTGATCTACCGGGAGATCGCGGCAGGCCGGCTCAATATGGATGATATGGTCAACATCAGCGAAAAAGCCTGGCGCATGGGCGGTTCCCGGATGTATGTCGAGGTCGACAGTCAGGTTAGCGTACACGATTTGATGAAAGGACTGATTGTTCAGTCAGGTAACGATGCAACGGTGGCGCTGGCAGAGCACGTCGCTGGCACGGAGCGCGCATTCGTTGATCTGATGAATCAGTACGCGTCGTCCATGGGCATGAGCAATACTTACTACATGAACAGCACCGGTTGGCCGGAAGAGGGCCATCTGACATCGGCGCGCGATATTGCCACTCTGGCAGTCGCCATCATCAATGAATTCCCGGAGCACTACGCGTGGTACAAAGAGAAAGTCTATACCTACAATAACATCAAGCAATACAACCGGAACAAGCTGCTCTGGCGCGATGACAGTGTCGATGGCATCAAGACCGGCCACACCGAATCTGCCGGCTATTGTCTGGTGGCGTCTGCGCTGCGCTCTGACATGCGGCTGATATCGGTGGTGCTCGGAACTGACAGTGAAAAGGAAAGGGCCAGCGTGAGTCAGTCACTGCTGAACTACGGCTTCCGTTTCTTCGAGACGCACAGATTGTATGCGGCTGGTGAGGTGCTGAACCGATCTCGGGTCTGGAAGGGCGAAAGCGACAAGGTCTCCCTGGGCTTGAAGGATGATCTTTACATCACGATTCCCCGCGGCTCCTACAACGATCTGGAAGCGGTGATGGATGTCGATGCAAACATCGTCGCGCCATTGGAGAAGGGTTCGCAGCATGGTGCGGTCAGAGTTACGCTGGCCGATGATGAAGTGCTGAATGCACCACTGGTTGCGCTAGAGGCCGTTGGTGAGGGCAGTTTCTTTCAGGTCGCGAAAGATCACATCCTGCAGTTGTTCAATTGATGACCGGCTGTCCTATCGCTGAGAACTGGCTCGCATTTCTCACTAGGCGGCGTAGGATACAGGTAAGGCATTAATCCTCCGGAGAAAATCTCGGATGACCAGAAATACAGTCTGTCTTCCAGGCCTACCTATCGTGGTTCCGGTGGGTCTGCGTTTGCGCCAGATGTTACGGTATGCTGTGCGCATCAGAGCCGGCTACCAAACTGAAGATTCGCGGTGCGCATGGTGCACCCTGCAGTCTCTTCGCTCAGACCGCAGCTATGGCTCTGCTTCTCGCTCCAGACTTGCGCCTACAAGCACGAATCCTGCGCCTGCTTTCGTGATACTGGTGAGCAATGCGGAGTAGTGGCTAGATTGGAAGCGGTCGTCTACTTGGATGGTGAATACCTGCCGCGGTCGCAAGCGAAGGTTTCTGTGCTGGATCGCGGTTTTTTGTTCGGCGACGGCGTCTACGAGGTCATTCCAGTGTTTGGTGGCAGACCATTGCGTCTGCGGGAACATCTGGACCGTCTGCAGCGGAGCATGGACAGGGTTTCGTTGCATAATCCACTGACGCGGTCCCAGTGGCAGCGTATTTTCGACGCGCTTCTCGACAAAAACCCCGGTGACGATCGTGCGATCTACCTTCAAGTGACCCGCGGTGTGGCGCCGATACGCGATCTGTCGGTCGGGGCAGGGACGCGACCAACGGTATTCGTCATGGTCAATGAGGTCAGGCAGGCGGACTATGCCGGACTGCAAGCGGGTATTTCTGCGATCAAGGTTGAGGATTTTCGCTGGAAAGCTTGCGATATCAAATCGATCTCGCTGATCGCCAACGTTATGATCAGGCTGCGGGCGAATCAGTCCGAGGTCGTCGATGCGATACTCGTGCGTGATGGTCTGGTGACCGAAGCGACCGCGAGCAATGTGTTTCTGGTAAACCGGGGGATTATTTCGACGCCAACAAAAAGTGAGCATTTGCTTGCGGGCATTACCCGTGATTTGGTCATTGAGCTTGCGCGCGCCAATGGCCTTACGGTGGAAGAACGTGATATCGACGAAAATGAACTGGAGACTGCCGATGAGATCTGGTTGACCAGTTCAACGCGCGAGATCGCGCCGGTTGTCAGACTCGATGATCGCGTTGTTGGGCACGGTGTCGCTGGAGAGTACTGGAAAAAGATGGTGACAATCTACAGCCATTACAAGCGGGAGCTAGGGAATGCATGATTCGACACCAGAGGACGAACAAAGCCCACTCAAATTTCCGTGCGAGTTTCCGATCAAGGCCATGGGCAGGGCGACTCCCGAGCTTGAGATGGCCGTGCTCGAGATCATGCACCGTCATGTGCCTGATCTGGGGGAGGGCGCAGTGAGAACGCGAAAAAGCCGCAAAGGCAATTACCTGTCTATCACCGTGACGATAACCGCGAGAAGTCGTGAACAGCTCGATGCGATCTATATGGACTTAACCGCCTGCGAGCACATCGTATTCGCGATCTGACGCTCGCGTTGTTCAGCAAATGGGTTTCAACGCCAAGACGCAATGGCGCAGAGGACGCAGAGGTATTGAGCATGTTGGGTCCTGGCCCGCGTTTCTCACCAGGCGGCGTAGCGTACTGGTAAGGCATTGGCTCTTTTGAGAAAACTCGAATGATCGAGAATACAGCGTGTTTGTCCACAGCGGCTATCACGGTTCAGGCTGGTCTTTGCCTGCCCAAGATCGTAGGGTGCGCCGCGCGCACCACAACCGGCTACCCAACTGAAGATTCGCGGTGCGCACGGCGCACCCTACGGTCGGAGCTCCTTGGCATGACTGTTTCTTACAGACTTGCAGGATGCGCTGGCGCGCTGGGATGATCACCTTGCAGGTGCGCGAACTCGGGTTACGGCCCTATCTGGACGTGTGGCAAGCGATGCAGCGCTTTACCGACCAGCGCACGGCGACGACCGCTGACGAGTTGTGGGTGCTCCAGCATCCCCCGGTTTTCACCCTGGGTAAGAATGGCAGGGCCGAACATATTCTCGATTCGGGCGAGATCCCGGTCATCCATTCGGATCGAGGTGGACAAGTCACTTATCATGGACCGGGACAGATCATCGTCTATACGCTGCTGGATCTGAACCGCCTCCGAATCGGCGTGCGTGAGCTGGTAACCCGCATCGAGAACAGCGTCATTGATCTGCTCGACGAGTATGCGATCGATGCTCGCGCAAGAGCGGATGCGCCGGGTGTCTATGTGAATGGCAGAAAAATCGCCGCCCTGGGTCTGCGCGTGCGCAGAGGCCGGAGTTTTCACGGCCTTGCGCTGAATGTGGATATGGATCTTGAGCCCTTTTCCCGAATCAATCCGTGTGGATATCAGGGTCTCGAAGTCACGCAGCTGGCGGCATTTGCTGATTCGCTGGATTTCGACAACGTCCAGCATCAGCTGTTGTCCAATTTGACCAGTCAGTTCCTGTAAAATATCGAAATGTCCAAGATCTCAGATCGTCAGCAGCTGGAAGACGCGAAGCGTAAGGTGCCGCGCGCGAGGCCAGGTGTTAAACACAAGGGGGCCGATAAGGTCGCGCGGATACCGGTTAAGGTCGCCCAGCCTGAACAGCGCTTGCGCAAACCGGCATGGATCCGTGCGAAGTCACCTTTTCATCCCAATGTACCCAAACTCAAAGCTGTTCTGCGCGAGCAGAATCTGCACACAGTGTGCGAGGAGGCGGCTTGTCCGAACCTGGGTGAATGTTTCGGCAAAGGCACCGCGACTTTCATGATCATGGGTGATATCTGCACCCGCCGCTGCCCTTTTTGTGATGTCGGTCATGGCCGACCACTGCCGCTAGATCCCGACGAGCCCGAAAAGCTGGCGGATACGATCGCGGCCATGGGCCTGCGTTACGTCGTGATCACGTCAGTCGATCGCGATGATCTGCGCGACGGTGGCGCCTCGCATTTTGTTTCTTGCATCGAGCAGGTTCGCGTCAAAAACCCGCGCATCGAAATCGAGATTCTGGTTCCTGATTTTCGCGGCCGCATGGATGTGGCTCTCGAACTGATGCGCTGCCAGCCGCCGGATATTTTCAATCACAACCTTGAAACCGTCCCGCGTTTGTACAGGCAGTGCCGGCCTGGATCGGACTACAGGTGGTCATTAACTTTGCTGCAGCGCTTCAAGCAGGCGCAGTCGGATGTGCCGACAAAATCGGGCTTGATGCTGGGGCTCGGCGAGACAATCGACGAAGTCATTGAGGTCATGGAAGATTTGCGTGATCACGATGTGGATATGCTCACTCTGGGGCAGTACCTGCAGCCAAGCCAGCATCATTTGCCGGTCGAGCGTTATGTCGACCCGAACGAGTTTGATATGCTGTACGAGACAGCGATGCAAATGGGTTTTAAGCACGTGGCAAGCGGTCCTATGGTACGGTCCTCCTATCATGCCGACCTGCAGGCACACGGCAAGTTTTCGCGTTGACTGCAGCGGCGATATGCATCTGCGGTTTCAATTGAAACTTCGTCGCTGAATTATTCGCGAGCAGAAGATACTGAACAATTCAGAGTGGCCATGAAAATTCTCTTCAAAATCATCCGCGCTATCTTGCAACCGCTCATTTTGCTGGTCGACAGGCTCACCCGTCCGGCGTGGCCGGCACGCAGCCCGCAGGAACAGGCAGTGCTCGACCAAAAGACCTCAAATCTCGCGCTGTACCAGTTTCATTCCTGCCCGTTCTGTGTCATTACCCGGCGAACGCTGCGCCGGCTCGGTCTGAACGTCGAACTGCGCGACGCGCAGAACGATCCTCAGTGGAGCAGCGAGCTGATCGAGCAAGGCGGCAAGCGGCAGGTGCCTTGTCTGCGTATCACCAAAGAAGATGGTGAAGTGGAATGGCTTTACGAATCGAAAGAGATCAGGCGCTACCTCCAGGAACGCTACGGGGAAACGGGCTAGCCCGTTTTCATCAGTGCGAAACAGCCGGGCAAGCACAGCATCTCAGGTCGTCACCGCGAGACGGAGCAGCGCAGCGACGCTGACAGCGTCGCTTATTTCGCCTTCGATAACGAGCTGGATTGCCTCTTCCAGTGGCAGCTTGATCAACTGTAGATCTTCGGTCTCTTCGAATTCGGTCTCACCTTCAGTCAGGTCGGTAGCGACATAGACGATTCCGCGTTCATCAGTAACCGAATTCGAGGTGTGGAGTTGCATCAATGTTCGCCAGGTCTTCGCGCTCAATCCGGTTTCCTCCTTGAGCTCGCGTCTGGCCGATTCCAGCGGATCCTTAGCCAGAGGTCCGCCGCCCATCGGTATTTCCCAGGAATAGCAGTCGGGCACATAGCGGTATTGGCCGACCAGCCAAGTGTTGTTGTGTTCATCCAGCGGAACGATGCCAATCGCAATATTCTTGAACAGGATCTTGCCGTAGTGCGAAAGGCCGCCTCCTGGATTGATTACATC
>JARFQK010000083.1 GCA_029287815.1 Gammaproteobacteria bacterium | reverse complement strand
CAAGCTAGACAGCAGTGGGGTCGGTTCCTTTGGTCGAGATGACCAATATCGAAACACACAAACATCCCTTTGCGGCCTCCGCGCCTCTGCGTTCTCCGCGTTTATTGGCGCTGTACCCTCCGTGTAAAACAGGTTTCGAGCGGCCCGCCGACAATCACACGTTTTCGGATAGCGTCGCAACGTTACGTTGCAACAACGCAAAGCCGCCAAACAATACCGTGGTGAACACCAGGTTGCCCAGCAGGCTGTTCTGGAAGAACGGTATCGCGGCCACGTAAGCTTGCACCAGTCCGTCAAATGTCATTGGATACAAAGCCGATGTCAGCCAGACACCAAAGTTGGTTATGATGAAGAAAAGCACCGAAGACGCGACGGCTGCGATCGCGATGCGGCCCGCGCTGAGCCTGTTTCTGACCCAGAAGCCGATCCCAACAGTCAACGCAAATCCACCATAGACGTAAAGCATGGTGTCGTGCAGGCCGAGCAGCAAATCACTGAACAACAACGCGAGGAATGGCACCAGAAAAGCCACACGCTTGTCGGCAAAATAGGCACCACCGAACAAAGCCATTGCCGCAACGGGCGACAGGTTGGGCGGGTGCGGCAGGATTCTGAACATCGCGATAGCGAATATCATCAAAGACAATGTAAGCAACCGGGTTTTCATAGTCGTCTCTGTGCCGCATTTAATGGCCGGTTGATGATAATATCATAAGTGTAACAGCGATGCCGTGTTTTGACATTCGCTTCAAATGGCTGCGAATCTACGCTGCTGGCACGCATCCTGACTGGCTGCATCGAACATACCGGAGGCATCCAATGAAAGCATCTGACCTTTTTGTGCAATGTCTGGAAGCTGAAGGCATTGAATATATCTTCGGTGTCCCGGGCGAAGAGAACGCCGATTTCATGCTGTCGCTGGAAAAGTCCGAACAGATCCAGTTCATTCTCTGCCGCCACGAGCAAGGTGCCGCGTTCATGGCAGAAATCTATGGTCGCCTGACCGGCCACACCGCCGGTTGCCTGGGCACGCTGGGCCCCGGTGCAACCAACCTGATCACTGGCGTCGCCGACTCCAACATGGACCGAGCGCCGATGCTGGTGCTGACCGGTCAGGGCGATACAGAACGGCTGCACAAAGAGTCGCATCAGATCATGGACGTGGTGCACATGTTCGAACCGGTGACCAAGTGGGCCACCACTGTCATACATGAAAACAACATCCCGGAGATCGTTCGCAAAGCCGTTCGCCTGGCCCGGACCGAAAAACCAGGCGCGGTCCATATCGAATTGCCCGAAGACATCGCCAGTCAGGATGCGACAGCCCGACCGCTGAGCCCCCAGCGTTTCAGGCGCCCGGTGCCCGACGACAAGAGCGTCGACACAGCATTCGAGATTCTGAAGCGCGCCGAACGACCCGTGATCCTCGCCGGCAATGGCTGCATTCGTAAACGTGCCAGCAAACAGTTACGCCTGTTCTGCGAGCAAACCGGCATCGGCGTTATCAGCACGTTCATGGCCAAGGGTTGCGTCGATATGGACGCCGATTACTGCCTGTACACGATTGGTCTTCAAGCCAAAGACCTGGTGGCCTGTGCGATGGATGCTGCCGATGTTGTGCTCGCCCTGGGATATGACATGGTCGAATACCACCCTGATCTGTGGAACGCGAAGGGTGACAAGCACATTATCCACGCGGACTTTCTGCCGGCCGAGATCGATGAAGACTATCATCCCGAAACCGAGATTATTGGCGACCTCGCGCATACGCTATGGATGTTGAACCAGCGTGTCGAAGCCAGTGGCGGTCTCAGTTTTGACCTTTCCCACCAAGCGGACACCCGTCGTAAAATGCAGGCAGAGCTGGCAATGTACAAGGATGACGACACCACGGGTGTGATCAAACCTCAGAAGGTCCTGTGGGATATACGCCAGGTCATGGGCTCCGAAGACATTCTGCTATCGGATGTCGGCGCGCACAAGATGTGGATTGCGAGGCATTACCACTGCCATGAGCCGAATACCTGCCTGATCCCGAATGGTTTCTGTTCGATGGGCTCAGCGTTTCCCGGTGCAATCGCAGCGGGTCTGATATTGCCCCAACGCCGCATCATCGCTGTTTGCGGTGACGGCGGATTCATGATGAATCCGCAGGAGATGGAAACAGCACGCCGGCTGGACGTGAACATCGTGGTCATGGTTTGGGACGATGGCGAGTACGGCCTGATCTCCTGGAAACAGGAGACGCAATTCGGGACCCACACCGACCTGGCTTTCAACAATCCCGATTGGCTCAAACTGGCGGACGCATTCGGCTGGAAAAGCCACATTGTTGAAAACAGCAAAGATCTTGTCACGATCCTGGATCATGCGTTTATGGAATCCGGCCCGAGCCTGGTCGTCGTGCCGATCGATTACCGCGAAAATCTGAAACTGACAGAGCGCCTTGGTGATATCGCTTGTGCCATTTGACAAACAGGCAGAATACGAGGTGAAAACAACGCCCATACACGTGATAAATGTTCTCTGCGACTTCTGCGTCTTTGCGGTGAATATCTACGAAAAAGGTACTGAATCATGACTGACCATTTCCCCTTGCTTGTTCCCGGCGCAACCGCATATGGGCAGGTTGAAGTTACCGCACCCTTCGACTGCGCGGTCATCGCTACTGTGGATACCGGTGGCTCCGCAGCCGTAGAAACCGCGCTGCAGACCGCCGCTGCGCTTCACCGCGACCGGAACAGCTGGTTGACGGCCGAGCAGCGCATACAGGTGTTGAGCAAGACAGCCGACATCATGCAGTCGCGTTTTGACGAACTGGCTGTCGAAGCTGCGCGTGAAGGTGGCAAGCCACTGGTCGATTCGAAAGTCGAAGTCGCGCGCGCGATCGACGGCATCAGGAACTGCATCGAGGTCTTGCGCACCGACCACGGCCACGAAATACCGATGCAGAAGAACGCAGCATCCATGAACCGGCTCGCGTTTACCACACGCGAGCCCATCGGCGTCGTCGTCGCGGTCAGCGCTTTCAATCATCCGCTGAACCTCGCGGTGCACCAGCTTGGTCCGGCAATCGCAGCAGGCTGCCCGGTCATCATCAAGCCTGCCGAGGATACGCCCCTGTCCTGTTTTCGTCTGATCGGCATTATGCGCGAAGCCGGGCTGCCCGAGAGCTGGTGCCAGGGCATCCTGACATCCAGTCGTGACGTCGCGACCCAACTGGTTACCGACCAACGCGTTGGGTTTTTCAGCTTCATCGGCAGCGCCGGCGTTGGCTGGATGTTGCGTTCCAAACTGGCGCCCGGCACACGCTGCGCGCTGGAACACGGTGGCGTTGCACCGGTTATTGTTGCCGAAGACGCGGATCTCGATGATGCGGTTCCCCTGCTCGCCAAGGCCGGCTTCTATCATGCCGGCCAGGTCTGCGTGTCGGTGCAGCGCGTGTACGCGCATACCTCGATCGCACGTGCGCTCGCCGAGCGTATCGCCGAGGCAGGCAGGAACATGAAAGTGGGTGATCCGACCTTGCCGAACACCGATGTCGGCCCGCTGATCAGACAAGCGGAAACAGACCGGGTCGATGAGTGGGTTCAAGATGCAATTGGTAGGGGTGCTGAATTGATTGGTGGCGGCAACAAGCCCAGTGACACAACCTATGAGCCTACGGTATTGTTCAATCCCCCCGACGACGCGCTCATTTCCTGCAATGAAGTGTTCGGACCAGTGATTCAGGTTTATGAATACGATGATATCGATCAGGCCATCGCCAGAGCCAATGCACTCGAGGTTTCATTCCAGGCCGCAGTGTTTTCCGAGAATATTGACACCTGCATGTACGCATTCAAACACCTGAACGGCTCCGCCGTAATGATCAACGATCATACCGCTTTCCGCGTCGACTGGATGCCGTTTGCGGGTTTGAAACACTCGGGTTATGGTGTCGGCGGTATTCCGTACACCTTCAGAGACATGCAGATCGAGAAAATGATGGTGATACGTTCGCCGTTGTTATAGCCCATATTGTATTGCTGGTAGGAGCGGCTTAGCCGCGAACGACGCGCGGTCTGACAACTGGTTCGCGGCTGAAGCCGCTCCTACTTCTCTTGCGACGATTAATATTTCTTCGCCCTAGCCAAAGAACGTCATTGCGAGGAGCAACAGCGACGTGGCAATCTCCATCAAGCATGCGAGTTTCCAGAGATTGCTTCGCTGCGCTCGCAATGACCACGGCGTCTCTATCGTAGGGTGCGCCGTGCGCACCAGTGTCGTTGCCAATTGACCTGTTCGAATCTTTGGTGCGCACGGCGCACTCTACTCAGTAAAACTCCCACCCAAAACCAGCGACAATATCGAAAACTCCGGACTGGACGCGTTGAAATCAAACAGCCTTCATTCTTTCCACAACCAGGCTGCACCGCGCACGCCGGAGGAATCACCGAATTTTGGCGGCACCAGTCGGGTATCCACGCGGTCGGAGAAGACATACTGCTGCCACAATACAGGCACATTGCTGTACAGCCGCTGGATATTGCCCATGCCGCCGCCCAACACGATCACATCCGGGTCGAGGATGTTGATCACATGCGCGAGCGCCCTGGCCATGCGATCTTCATAGCATTGCAGGCAGGTCTCAGCCAGCTCATCGCCCACGTCTGCGCGCTCGACGATCCCACTGGCATCGCGCTCTGCCCCAGACAAATTCAAATAGTCTCGGCTCATGCCCGGGCCCGACAACCAGGTTTCTATACAGCCCGTCCTGCCGCAATAACACAACGGCCCGGGCCGTTCGTTGTCCCGCGGCCACGGCAGCGGATTGTGGCCCCACTCACCCGCAATCGCATTCGGACCCTGTAGTATGTGACCTTTGACGACGATACCAGCACCAGTGCCGGTACCAACGATGACGCCAAACACGACTTCAGCAGTGGCTGCTGCGCCATCGGTCGCTTCGGAAAGTGCAAAACAGTTGGCATCGTTTGCGATTCTGACATTCCTTTTCAACACTCGCTGCAAATCCTGATACAGCGGCTTACCATTCAAACAGACTGAGTTCGAGTTTTTGAGCAGCCCGGTCGCCCGCGAGAGCGCGCCGGGAGTGCCGACGCCGACACTGCCCTGCTCCTCCAGCGAGCGCTCTATTTCATTGACCAGATCGCCAATGGTCAGCAAGGTTGTCCGATAATCACCGGCCGGTGTTGGCACGCGTCGACGGAACAACTCATTGCCACAGTCGTCCAGCGCAATGCCTTCGATTTTAGTACCGCCGAGATCGATGCCGATGTTGATCATGCTTTAGTTAAACGCAGAGACACCGAGCACGCAAGACTCGGATGTGCTTGCAACACGTCGGATGTTTCGTAGACTATTGCGGCGTCACTGTCGCGGCACAAGGATCGGTCGACATTTACTCTCCTGGTCAGACTATTTATTGCGCACGTAGCATCGGTCATGCTGGATTGAAACAAGGCTATTCGCTATTCTTGCAATATATGACGTCCGAGCCCGGCATTTCTTCGGGCGCTGTCTCGAACGACAGCGACATGAACGATTCACTTTTTCACGGAAAGGTCAGAATGCTATTACGGTATTTCGAAAACGCGATGATCCGACTGAGGTATGTCAGCCTGATCGCTGTGGTTGCCTCAGGACTGGCGTCAGTTTTGATGTTCGTTATTGGCGCCCTTAAAGTGTACGGCGCCTACCGGTCCTATTTTAGCGACGTCGTCATCGACACTACCGCGTCGACCGAGGCCGCAAATGTAGCCATAACTTTTCTGATCCAGGCGGTTGATGCTTTCCTGATTGGGCTGGTGTTCATGATATTTTCTGGAGGAATCTATTATCTGTACGTGCGCCATATCGATACAAATGAGCCCGAGGTTCAGAGTTGGATAAAGATCCATGACATCGGGCAACTTAAGAATATTCTTGCTGAGCTGGTAATCATCATTCTGTTCGTGAAATTTCTCGAGGGCGGGCTCAAGACCGCGTTTAACGAATACGAGTGGCAGATGCTCGTACTGCCGGCCGGGATCATGATGCTGGCCATCGCTCTAAAACTGCTGGAGCTGAAGAAGCCGTAATATTCGTTCGGTTGGTAGATTTAGGCTCAGATGATTAATAGCGTTTACTTCAGCATAAGTCGATCGGAACAGCGTCATTGCGAGGAGCAACAGCGACGTGGCAATCTTGCTGAGGCGCGCGATCAAGAAGATTACAGCACGTCCCTGTAATTTTCCCTTTTTGGGGCCGCACTTCGTGCGTTACATTCCCCTGGAAAAATTAATGCTTCGTGCCTCGCAATGACAGCATGAACCGAATATGTTTCAAGTAAGTGCCATCCGGGTCAGAGAAAAAACTATTGATAAGCTAGCAAAGATGCTTCCGTTCGCCTTCGAGCTGAAACATTCGAGTGCCCTCAGTGAGTTTCTTTTTGAGGCATGAGGCATGAGGCATGAGGCATGATCAATAAACGATAACAGAATTGTAAATATTTATTCATAATTTTCGACTATCTTTTCTGTGAGTCAATAGATAGTGAATTTATGATGTTTAGTGTCGATAGCCTAATTAGCAGCTATTACCCGGATCTCAATAATAAAAAGGGTTTTACCCGAAAGCAGATTGTTGCCTTCCTTCGCACGCTTTTTCATGAATCTGAAATTCAGCAGTTTGAAAGAAGATACGCTCATCTCGCGGGTTTTGACTTCATCGATGAAGTCCTCCGATACTTCGACTTTACCTACAAGATCAGCGGACGCGACCTTGAGCGGATCCCCAGTCACGGCAGAGTGATC
>JARFQK010000001.1 GCA_029287815.1 Gammaproteobacteria bacterium | reverse complement strand
ATTTCGGCCAAGCGCGTCGCGATGACCGACATGCCGCAAATGATCGCGATCTACAACGGCATGGGCGGCGGTGCCGCCGCCGCGATCGCGGCCGTCGAGCTGGTGAAGCTCTCGGGTGGCGGCGTTAGTCACGGCCTGGTGGTTCAGGTGCTGGCTGTACTCGGTGCGGTGATCGGTTCAGTGTCGTTTGCCGGCTCGGGGATAGCGTTCGCGAAGCTGCAGGGGCTGTTGAAAAAGACCACGCGCCTGCCGATGCACCAGTTCATCAATCTTGGCTTGTTCGCAATCGTCTGCCTGACCGGTTTCTGGGTCGCCACCGGTCAGCCGGTCGAGTTCGCTCATGTCATCGTTTTCTTCCTGGTTGCGCTCGCGCTCGGCGTCATGGTGACGCTGCCAATCGGCGGTGCCGATATGCCGGTCGTGATCTCGTTGTTTAACGCATTGACCGGCCTCGCGGTCGCGTTCGAAGGTTTCGTGCTCGACAACGCGGCGATGATCATCGCCGGCACCGTGGTCGGTTCAGCAGGTACGCTGTTGACCCAGTTGATGGCCAAAGCGATGAACCGCTCGCTGGCCAATGTGCTGTTCAGCAGTTTCGGCAGCGACTCGGGTGCGGCAGCCGAGGAAGAGATCGAGGGCAGCATGAAGGAGATCCAGGCGCAGGATGCCGCGATCATGATGGCTTACGCCGACAACGTGATCATCGTTCCTGGCTATGGCATGGCGGTGGCCCAGGCGCAGCATAAGCTCAAGGAAATGGAAGACCTGCTCGAAGCGCGTGGCGTCACAGTCAAGTACGCGATCCACCCGGTCGCAGGGCGGATGCCGGGGCACATGAACGTGCTGCTCGCCGAGGCTGGTGTCGAGTACGACAAAATCTTCGACCTGGACGAGATCAACCCCGAATTCCCGCAGGCCGACGTTGCGCTGGTGATCGGCGCGAACGATGTGGTCAATCCAGTCGCGCGCAGCAACCCGGACAGCCCGATCTATGGTATGCCGATACTCGATGCGGACAAGGCGCAGAACGTGATCGTGATCAAACGCGGGCAGGGTGCCGGTTTCTCCGGGATCGAGAACCACCTGTTCTACGCCGACAATACCCGCATGCTCTACGGCGACGGCCAGAAAGCTGTCGGCGAACTGATCGGCAACATCAAGCAGCTATAGCTTGGGCTGTTTGCTACAACCGTCGCGGCTACAGCCGCGAATTCCGTGCGACCCTGCAGAATGTTCGCGGCTGAAGCCGCTCCTGCGGTTGTGGGCTCGTCGTCGGGCGTGCTGTGTGCACCATCGATTCAGCGTGGATCGTTGTGCAGGGTTTGGTGCGCATGGCGCACCCTACGAATCGCGCCCTGGTGAGCAATGCGGGCGAGCCCGCATGTTGCACGAAGGCGGACCCATCATTCGTTGAATGCTTCCATATTTCAATGACGTAGATTGTCTTCAGCGGTGTACTGTGCGGTTGCAGTTTGTCCTATTTGGTTTTACGAACAACCTGGCGTCGCATCTTGAACGATCCCTCTTGATCCATAGCTAAGGCTATGAATCCGCGAGCGATCGTCCAACCTGCTTTGCCAGCTTGCCCGTAAAATCCAAATCCTTCGCGCAACATGCGGGCTAACGCATGAACAACGGCTGCAACAGGTTGGTCAGCGGTTCGTAGTAGGCATCTGCAGCACCGCTGATGATGGCGAGGAAATTCAGGCTGACGAGCCCCGCTGCCACCAGGATCATGATAATCAGATTTCTGTCGTGCGCGCTCATGTGGTCATCCTTTTGTTCTTGAACTTCTCTGGGTCTGCCCAGCAATACTCGGGCCATTTCCATGAGAAAAGTATAGAACCCTTTAATTACAATAGGGTTGCAAAACCATTAACTTTTCCGCGTGGCTGTAATTGCCGCAAATCTGCAACAACGCTGTGCGGTCTGCACCATACAGGTGCCATCGCCAAATTGATGAAGCATGTTTGATATCCGTGTAATATGCAGCCAATAAATTCAAGAGAAGTTTCAGTAAGAGGCCAAGCATGCGTCACATTCTGGTTTTGAATGCCAAGGGTGGTTGTGGCAAGAGCACGATAGCAACCAATCTCGCCAGTTACTACGCCTGGGAACAGGAGAAGAGCGTGGCGCTGGCCGATTTCGATCCCCAGGCCTCGAGCCTGGCCTGGCTGGAAGCGCGAGGCGAGGAGTGGCCAGAAATTATCGGCATCGCAGCCTGGAAAGAATCTTTGCGTGCGCCGCGCGGCACCGACGTCGTGATCATGGATGCGCCAGCACGGGTGCATGGCAGCGAAATGACCCAGCTGGTACGCAAGGCCGAGACCATCGTGTTTCCGGTATTGCCATCACCGATCGATATGCGTGCGGCCGAAGCTTACATGCAGGAGCTCAAGGCTACCGGACGCGTGCAGAGAAAGGAGGTCAAGATTGGCGTGGTCGCGAACCGGGTGCGGGAAAATACGATCATCTTCGCAGAGCTGTACGATTTCCTGCGCAAACTGGATGTGCCTTACGTCGCCACGTTGCGTGATACCCAGAACTACATCAAGGCCGAGGAACGCGGCGTCGGTATCTACGAGATGGCGCCTTCGCAGGTCTGGCAGGACCTCGAAAACTGGGAGCCACTGGTGAAGTGGCTGAACAGCAAGCGCAGCATGCCCTAGCAAAGCCCACACGGCGGCTCCGCCGGGATCATCTCATGGTACAAAAAGGCAATCCGTTAAAACGGCTGGAACCGTCACAACTCAAGATGGCCTGTGTGCACTCGGGGTCGGACCTGGCGGCGATACACTACAATGAATTGAGCGCCGTCCATCGATTCGTCGCGCCAAAGGACAGTGATGTGATTCTGGCGCTGGGCGGCGACGGCCTGATGTTGCAGACGATTCACGCGAACATGCACCTGAACAAGCCGATCTATGGCATGCATTGTGGCACGATCGGCTTTTTGATGAATGAATATAATCAGGAGGGTCTGGCTCAGAGAATCCTGTCAGCAGGCTCGTTCGTGCTGCACCCCGTGGCGATGACAGCGACGACCACCGACGGCAACGAGGAGGAAGCGCTCGCCTTCAACGAAGTCGCGCTGATCAGAGGCTCGGCGCAGTCGGCCAATATCCGGGTTTCAGTCGATGGTGTCGTGCGCCTGGAGAAGTACATGGGCGACGGCCTGATCGTGTCAACCGCGGCCGGCAGTACCGCCTATAATTTGTCCGCCCACGGGCCGATCATTCCGTTGGGCTCTGATCTGTTGGCATTGACGCCGGTCAGTCCGTTCCGGCCGCGCCGCTGGAAGGGGGCCTTGCTGCCGCACACGGCGCTGATCACGCTGGAAAACCTCGACCCGAAGAAAAGGCCGCTGCTGACGACGGCCGACTCCAAAGACATATATAATGTGGTCTCTGTAACGGTGCGCGAGGACCAGGCGCATTCGGTACAGATGTTGTTCGACACGGACCATTCGCTCGAGGAGCGAATTATCAGGGAGCAGTTCACTGCGTGAGCGGTTATCACCGTGAACGTAATCCCGCGTAGCTCACCGGAGTTGGAGATTATCGCGCACGGCTTCTATTCACGTAGTTTTTTGACGACACGCAGTATTTGCTTTCACTTGCGACTGACCGAAACGGCTGTTGATTCAAGACCTGGATGAAATCGCACCTGGCCCGGGATGCCAATCCCGGGTTCTGACGCGCTCGATCCGTACTACCGGCTGACGGCCAAGTCGCGACATTTATAACTACCGATCGGAGACAATATAATGATTACCAGAAAACTTGCATACCTTTACCTGTTCTTGGGTCTGTTCTTATCCACGCAGGCGCTCTCGGCAACCAAAGAAGAAATAGATACCGATGTCAAAGCGGCGCTGGCGGAATTCTATGAGAAATCCCAGGCCGGCAAGGCATTGGCAGAAAAGGCTTCTGGCATGCTGGTGTTTCCGAAGGTAATCAAGGCTGGCATCGGTGTCGGTGGCGAATACGGCGAGGGCGCGCTGCTGATCGA
>JARFQK010000088.1 GCA_029287815.1 Gammaproteobacteria bacterium | reverse complement strand
ATTGGCTCTTTCCATTAATGGTGGCCAACTTGTAGCCGCCCTGACGGGTGATTCGAGCTAAACACATGTCCAGCAGACCGCTTTCTAACAAACCGAGACAAACCCTCGCGTTGTTCAGCTACGACTGGGACCCCATCGAGTTTGAAAAAATCCGCAGGCAATGGCCCCACGTGCACGCTGGGTTCGATCTTTTCAGTTTCCCGAGTAGCGCGCGCCTGGCCTGGTTCGACATGGATCGGTTTTGCTCCTTGGCAGCTTTGAAAGCCAGGGTGCACGGTGCGCGTGGCGTTGTCAGCAACCACGACCAGTTTGGTGCGCTTTGTGCTGCCTTACTGGCCGAAAGAATGCAATGGCCGGGGACGTCCGTAGAGGCGGTCCTGGCCTGTCAGCACAAGTTGTATGCCCGAGAAGTTCTGCAACGTGTCGCCCCTGAGGCGAACGTCCCCTTCTCGCGACTGGACATGAACTACGGCGATCAAATCCCTGAAGGCCTTTGCTATCCCACCTTCGTCAAGCCGGTGAAGGCGGCCTTTTCGGTGCTGGCCAAACGGGTTCACAGCCGTCAGGAGCTCGCTGAGCACACGCGCTTCGGTCCGTGGGAGCTCTGGGTAATCCGTCACCTGGTCGAGCCGTTCGAAAAAATCTTGCGTCGGCGTCTGCCAGCAGCAGGCTCGGCGCACAGTCTGATGCTCGAGGCGCCACAGCGCGGCCGACAATACTGTCTGGACGGCTATTTTTTCGATGGCAACTATCGGCGCCTGGGTGTGGTTGAAGCGATTATGTATCCTGGCAGCGATGCGTTCATGCGTTTCGACTATCCGAGTCATCTGCCGGAGGCTGTGCAAAGGCAGGCGGAACGGGTTGCGATCCGGTTCATGCGAGCGATCGGTTTCACCCACGGTCTGTTCAATATGGAATTCATGCACGATGCGCGCAGCGGTGAGTTGAAAGTCATCGAATTCAATCCAAGACTGGCTGCGCAGTTCACCGATCTGTATGAGCGCGTGGATGGGCTGAATCTGCACGCCATGGCCATGGCGCTCAGCCACGGTATCGATCCCGAGACGATTGCAAGAGCCGAACCCTCCGCAAACTGCGCATCCAGCTTCGTCTATAGGAGCTTCGATCGGAAAGTGACCCCACCGAGGCCGACGTCATCTGGTTTGCGCACCCTCCAGAAGACGTTCCCGGATTCGCTATTGTTCCAGTTCCCCAAGCTGCCAGGTCAAATCCAGCGTGACTTCAAGTGGTTGGGCAGCTACCGCTACGGCATTCTGCATCTGGGCGGCGCTGATCCAGGCGACCTCCAGCGGCGCTGTGAATACGCCAGCGCGCTGCTCGGTTGGCCTGCCCCGTATGTTGATGATATCGGTGGTCTTCGCGACCTCAGCGACGCCAGTCAACCCTGGCCGACGGATGCCGCGGCTGAGAACGCGACCGGATGAACCATCCCAAAATGAGAGGAGATTAGCAATGTCGCACAGGTCCAGATTCTTTCATGCAGGAGTACTGATCACGGTCGCAGTCGTTCTGTCTGGCTGCGGCGCCATGTCGGCACAGAACCCGGGGGATGGGCTTTCGCCCATTAACGGCATCGCCAACGAAACGGACGACCATGTGATCTTATTCGGTGCAGATGTGGTGGCCTATTTCACCGACAGCCGCTATGTCCAGGGCTTGCCCGAGCATCGCAGTGAGTACGAGGGTGTCGACTTCTACTTCTCGTCCGCCGAAAATAAGGCCCAATTCGATGCCAATCCGTTGGCCTACATACCTCAATACGGGGGTTACTGCGCGAACGGGATCGTTTTTGGCATTCCCTGGGGCGGCAACGCGGAGGATTTTCTTGTGCACGATGATAAGCTGTATATCTTCGGCGGCCAGACCTCAAAGCAGGCTTTTCTGCTCGATCTGGACAGCAACCTGGCCTTGTCCAGCAAGTACTGGGAAGAGGAGGTCAAAGGCAACAACAGCTTTTGGCAGCGGGCCAAGCGCCTGATATTTCGTGTCCCGCACTACCAGTCAGGCGAGGAGCAGGCAGCCGCTGTCGAGGCTGCTGGCCAGGCGCAGCAATGACCTCACCGTAGACATGCATGGATATTTAACTGTTTCGCCATGGCCTAGGTGACTCCCTAGCCCGCATTTTGGCTCGCTGGGCAATTACGGTTGATTTTTGGATCACAGGTCGTTTATCGTTCGCATTCCCAGATTCGCGATAATTCGCGCCGATTAACCCGACCAAATAAGAGTGTTGCCATGGCAGTGGAAGATGAAAGGAGTTTCAGGAGCGATACCGGGATCTCGGCGGGCGCCAAAGCACTCATGGTCTTGGTGGCTGTCGTCACAATCCTTGCCGTCTGGTTGGTGCCAAGTGAGAAGGAAGAGCCGCCGACAGCGTTGCCAGAATTGGCGGCCCCGCCACAGACGGACCAGGCAGTTATGCCGCCGCCCGCTGTGGGCGAGGGCGATGGCAGCGCAGGTTCACGTGCCGGCGACAGGGCCAGAGCTATCATCGCCAGATTACGTGCTGTAAACTCTGAGCCCGAAGCCGACGAGGTTTTCGGCTTCGCAGAGCAGTTGCAGAGCGAGAATCAGCTCGATGATGCCTACCTGCTCTACCGATTCGCGGCGCGCCAGGGTCACGCTCAGGCTGCTCTGGCTCTGGGTTCCCAGGCCGATCCGGCTTTTCACGCACCCGAGATCAGTATCTTGCCGATGCCTGATCCTGCGCAGGCCTATAAGTGGTACCGTGTGGCGGCTGCTGCTGGCAACGAGGAGGCGGTGACGCGTCTGGAAGATTTGCGAGAGCACGTTGAGCAGTCCGCCGCCGAAGGTGACGGGCCCGCCAGGCGGCTGATCCTCCAATGGCGCTAGTCGCGATAACCCAAGCCAGATGAGGGCGCCACTCCGCTAAGGTGAAACATATGATGCAATTAGTTCGTGCGGCGTTCGTCGCCATGACGCCTGTGCTCGTGCTGGCTGCTACGGCAGTCGAGGGCGGGGACAAACCATTGTTGATGGAGGGCAAACGCAGCCTCTACCAGCGCGTGCTGGCAACCCCGGATGCGCGACTGTCTGCCGAACCCGGTGGTACGGGGCAGTCTGCGGTGATACCGTTCACTTCGTTCTACGTCTATGCACGCCGCGAACATAGCGGAATGCAATGGCTCGAGGTCGGCATGGACCGTCACGGCACCCGCGCAGGCTGGCTGCCCGCTACGAGCACCCTGGAGTGGAATCACGGACTGACCGCGGCCTTTCCCAATCCGACGGGCCATGATCGAGTGCTCCTCTTCAACGACCGCGACTCCCTGCGCCAGTTGGTTCGGGAACGCGACCTGGCAGCATACGAGGGGCTCTACGAGCAGGCGCAGGAGGATGTGCTGTCCCCGAACTCACCGGTCGTGGCCATTCAGCCCCCCAATTTCATCGACATCCAGGAAGATTTTTACCTCGTCCCGATCCGGCAGCACGAAGATATTTATCTTGAAAACGAGCAGGCTCGTCTGCTGCAGGTTTCCAGCGTTCCCCTGACGCCTACGGAGAGCGCTAGCAGCGGATCGGCGGCCACACCGCCGTCTTACACAGCGGGTCTGGCGTTCGTAATTGATTCCACGCTGTCGATGGATCCCTATATCGAACGCACCCGTGAAGCGGTTAAAAAAATCTATGACAGACTCGGCGAGGCTGATCTTCTCGGCGACGTCAGTTTCGGTCTGGTGGCGTTTCGGGACAATTTGTCCTCGGCGCCAGGGCTAGGCTACCTCGTGCGCACCTATGTCGACCTGGATCAGGGCCGCGATGCAGCAAGCTTTCTATCTCGGGTGAATTCTCTGCAGGCATCGGATATCTCAAGCCAGGACTTTGTCGAGGACGCGTATGCCGGTGTCAAAGAAGCTATCGAGACCACGGACTGGTCGGAGTACGCGGCGCGTTATATTGTGCTGATAACCGATGCTGGCGCACGCGGTGCCGCTGATCCGCTGTCCAGCACCGCTCTGGGGTCTGAAAATTTGCGCAAACTGGCACAGGAAAAGGGCGTCGCGATTTTTGTGCTGCATCTGCTAACACCGGCGACCATGGCGAACCATGCATCGGCGACCGAGCAATACCAGGCGCTCGCGGAATTTCCTGGCATCGGCAGCCTCTACTATGGCGTGCCCACCGGCGATGTTGTTAAATTTGGCGAGGCGCTGGATGCGCTAGCCGGCCAAATCACCGAGCAGGTCCGCCTCGCTGCCACAGACCAGCAACCTGCGATGCCGATCCCGACGAGCGCAGACGCCCAACTGGCGGAACTCCAGGCAAAAGTGGCCAAGCTCGGATACGCCCTGCGCATGAAATATTTGCAGACGGCCGAAGGTGGCCAGATCCCAACAGTATTCGATGCCTGGCTGCTCGACCGTGACTTTCGTGACCCTGAGCGTGCGGCCGTGGAGGTGAGGGTGCTGCTGACCCGCGACCAGCTCTCGGACCTGCACGACGTCCTTGCAGCAGTGCTCGAGAGGGCCGAGGAAGGAATGCTGTCACCCCAGACCTTTCTCGAAGAACTGCAGAGTCTTGCCGCGACAATGGCCAGGGACCCAACCCAGTTGGGCAGCACCACGGCCACGACCGCCGGGGAGGGCAATAGTCTGGCAGAACTCGGCTTTATGCGGGAGTACATCGAAGACCTTCCCTATACCGCTGAGGTCATGGGGCTATCGTTGGACGACTGGCAGAGTTGGTCGACCAAACAACAAGTGGCTTTTGTGACTGGCCTGGAGGACAAGATCGCCTATTACCGAGCGCTGCACGACCATACAGATCTTTGGGTTAGCCTGGACAATGGACCTGTGGACGGTGATTCTGTCTTCCCGGTGCCGTTGGAGGTGCTGCCTTAACAAGCGTTTGGCGCCGGGACACAGGGACACAGCACGACGTGAGCACCAACAACTCTTCGCAAGCGCATCCACGCGGCGCTCTCGTTTACTATGTGCGCGACGTGGTGAAGACGCGCGAGTCTGAGGGCGTGGCTTTTCGTCTCAAGGTGCCCAGCTTGCAAATCGCCATGGGCGAGAAAATAGCCTTGGTTGGTGAATCGGGTTGTGGCAAGTCGACGCTGCTGGACATCCTCGCGTTCATCCTGAAGCCGTCTTCCGTCGGCGCCTTTCGCTTCCGCCCGGAACGCGACGGGGATCCGCTGGATATGGATGCATACTGGAAGGCAGGCAGGCTCAATCAGTTGGGTGACCTGCGCAAGCGCTACCTTGGCTACGTCATGCAGACGGGTGGTCTATTACCCTATCTGACGGTACGCGAGAATATGGATCTCTGCCGCAATGTGCTTGGCCTCGCACAGGACGGCACAATAGAGCACCTGGCGGAGCAACTGGGTATTGCCAAACATCTGAACAAGCTGCCAGAAGCCCTGTCGACCGGGGAACGTCAGCGGGTGGCTATCGGCCGTGCGCTGGCCCATCGGCCTTCCATCGTTATCGCCGACGAGCCCACGGCATCGCTCGATCCGTATGCGGCACAGAAGATCATGGCCCACTTCATGGAGCTGGTGGAAGAGCTCAACATTACGGTGATTCTGGCGAGCCACGCCTGGCGCCATATCAAGGAACTCGGCCTGAGGCGGCTGCACCACAGAACCTTCAGGTCTGAGGACAGAAACCTGACCGAGACCATAGTGAGCGGCTGATTCATGGGTGTACCGCTGAGAAAGGTTTTCGCGCTTGCGAGCCGAGATTACGTCCACGAATGGCAGATGTCGGTTTGTTTCGTGCTCGCGTTGGCAGCAGTGCTGGGACCGATGTTGGTACTGTTCGGGCTCAAGTTCGGCATCGTGGGTGCGATGATCGATCAGTTGATCGAGGATCCCGGCAACCGCGAGATACGTCCTGTCAGCAGTGGGCGCTACGACCGCAGCTGGCTGGAGAGTGTTCGACGACGACCGGATGTGTCTTTCCTGGTGCCGCGTACCCGCAGTATTGCTGCAACCATCGAGCTCAGCAGTGAGGATTCATCACGTCATGTGCGCGTTGAGCTGATTCCTTCGGACCAGGGTGATCCCATGCTGTCGCCGCGGGGCGATCGACCCGAAGGCGTCACTCGGATCGTGTTGTCGCGCTCCGCCGCGGAAAAGCTCCAGGTTGCGGCCGGAGATACGCTGGATGGGAGTCTCGCCCGCCAGTACCGCGGCCAAAAGGAACGAGTCCACTTGCCGTTGACCGTGGCAGCAGTCGCACCGGCACGGGCATTTGCGCGCGATGGTGCATTCGTCTCGGTAAACCTGCTCGAAGCCCTGGAGGATTTCCGTGACGGCCGCGCAGTACCTCGAATGGGCTGGAGCGGCGATCGCGAAAACAGCATCCGGACCTACCCGAGCTTTCGCCTCTACGCGCGCTCGATCTACGACGTGGCGGCACTGCGCGATGCGTTTGCGAATCTTGGCGTGGACGTCCATACCCACGCGGCCGAGATCGAACTGGTCCAGCGGATGAACCGGAATCTGACCGCCATTTACTGGATAATCGCAGTAATCGGGTTATTCGGTTTCTCTCTGTCGCTGGGGGCCAGTTTATGGGCCAACGTTGATCGCAAGCGAAAGGAGCTCTCGGTTCTGCGCCTGGTGGGGTTTCGCACAATGGACATTGCCTGGTTCCCGATGGTGCAAGCACTCTATACCGCTATTCTCGGTTGGGCGCTGGCGGTGGGGCTCTACTTGCTGGTTGCGGGGGTCATCAATCAAATGATGGCATCACAACTGGGCCAGGGACAGCAGGTCTGCCAGCTGCTGCCGCACCACTACGGGATTGCCCTGGCGCTGACGTGCGCCGCTGCGGTTATCGCAGCGGGCCTTGCAGGCCTGCGCTCAGCGCATATCGAGCCCTCCGCCAGCTTGCGCGACCTGTGACTCGAATGCGGGTTAGCCCTAATGGCACTTACTTAAGCCGATACGGGTTGCTTCTGTAGGAAATGTCGGCGGCAGGGAAGCCGCCGTCGAGCCTACACGGACGTATACACGGCGTTTTCCGGAAGAAGTAACCCGTGTCGGCGGGTCGATTGCCCGACGATAGCTGTTAACTCAGTGCCATTCGGGTTAACCCGCATTTCTCACCATTAGCGGTCTTTCTGGAATCGCCTGATGTCGAAGGGCTCGATCGGTAAATTGGTCTGATCGTCGAGTATCAGTTGCGACAGAATCTTGCCAACGACCGGTGACATCTGGAACCCGTGGGCAGAGAAGCCAAACGCATGGTAGGCATGCGCTGAGGTACTGCTTCTGCTGATGACAGGAAGATGGTCCGGCATGAAGGCCTCGATGCCGGCCCAGGTACGCACAATGCGAGCGTCTTTCAGTTGCGGGAAAAGCGCCAGGACCGTGCGTGCACTTACGGCAAGTTTGGCCCAATTCATTTCGGTCAGTTGTTGTTTGAAGTCCAACTCCGCCATGTGGGCGCCACCAATCAGCAGCGTGCCGTTCTGCATCTGTTTGAACGACAGCTTACGGCTCGCGGCGCCGATGACGGGTTCGATGAAGCGGGGCAGGCGTTCGCTGATCATCAACATCGGCGCACCTGCTTTCAATGGTACTGGCTCGCCCAGAGTGGCTGCTATCGGACCGGCCCAGGCGCCCGCGCAGTTGACCAGTACTGGTGCGCGGTACTCACCTTTTGGTGTGATCACGCGCCACTCTTTGCGAGCGCGATCGATCTGATCCACTCGGGTTGCGCTATGGCATTCGACGCCGAGCGAGCAGGCTTTGCGTCGGAAGGCATTCAGCGCATGGAACGGGCGGCCATAGCCGTCGTCTCGGCAGATCAGAGCGCCCTCGCAGTCAGGCGTCAACGCGGGTACCAATTGGTACAGCGCCTCACGTTCGATGATTTCTTCGTGAGCATAACCCAGGTCGCGAACCATCGCCGCGCGCTCCTGGAGTTTCTGCATGTCCTCACGATTCTCTGCCACTCGAATCTGTCCGGGAAAGCGGGTATCACAATCGTTGTCGACCAGCGATTCGATGTCATGCCACATCTCGGCCGAAGCAACCGATAGGGGTATTTCCGCCGGATGTCGATTCAGACGGCGCAGGCCGCCGGCATTCACGCCCGAGGCATGGCGTCCCGGGCTATCTTTGTCCAGGATGACACAGCGGGCACCGCGTTTTGCCAGTTGCAGCGCCGTTGAACATCCCATCAGGCCGCCGCCGATAATCAGCGTATCCGTTTTCATTCTGTTTCATCCGGAAACAGGCTGCCGAGCTGTTCCAATGTCAAGGGTGTTATCGGTGGACGAACGCGAAACAAACCGACCTCGGGCAGGCTTTTGCCAGTTGCCCCGGCAACGATGTGGGTCACGGATTCTGCGCACTGCCGCCCCTGACAAGGCCCCATTCCGCAGCGGGTCAGGAATTTGACCTGGTTGCTGTCGTCGTGGCCCTCACTGATCGCCTTGCGAATGGCACCAGCAGTCACTTCTTCACAGCGGCACACCACGGTGTCATCAGCAGGTGCCGCGAGCAGTTTACCGGGCAAATGGAAAAACGCTTCCAGAAACGGCCGGATGTGTTGTTCTTCGCGCATCCACTTTCTGTCGTTACGCGCCAATCGGTCACGTTCGTGCTGGGATACACGACCGAGTGCGCGCACGGCCTCCAGCGCTGTCAAACGCCCGGCATGTTCTGCAGTGCGTGCGCCGCCAATGCCGACGCCATCACCAGCGATCAGGATGCCGTTGACACTGCTATTGCCCCACTCGTCCACTTGTGGACGCCAGCACTGTTGGCTCTTGTCCCAGTAGTGCCTGCATCCGGCAGCCTGAGATAGCTGGATGTGAGGAATCACACCAAAGTGTGTCAGCAGCAGATCAGTCTTGATCGTGTGCTGCCGACCACGGTGGCGGTAACTTACAGATTCAACACGCTGCTCGCCGTCGGCCTGCATGTCACTGACGTTCTGCAAGGTGCTGATACCGGCGCGCTTAAGATCCAGCTTGTATTGCAGCCCTTTGAGTAGATAATGACGCGCCAGCAGCGCGCGCGGCAAATAAGGCAGCGCGCGCAGGTGATTATGCATGGGTGTGCAATCGAGCAAGGCTTTTATCTGCACGCCAGCGCGCATGTATTGCCATGCGAGCAACAACAGCAGTGCCCCGGAGCCTGCCAGCACCACGCCGTTCGCAGGGACGATCCCCTGCGCCTTCAACAGGATTTGTCCTGCACCTGCATTCATCACACCGGGCAGGGTCCAACCGGGGTAGGGTACAGGCCGCTCGATCGCGCCTCCGGCCAGCACGACCTGATCGGCCGAGATCATCGCGGCGCTTCGACCGTGTACCAGCCCGATCTCACGCTCGCGGTTCAATGACCAGATTTGTGTATCGGGAAAGTACTCAACATCGGAATTGCGTATCGCGCCGACCAGATCCTCGCCGCGGCGGTATTCGCTTCCCAGTAGTCTGGCGCGCTCTGCCGGAATGGATTCGATCGCCCGATAGATCTGGCCACCAGGGGCGCGCTGTTCGTCGAGTAATGCAATGTCAAGGCCATGTCCCGCAGCCGCAGCCGCAGCCGCCAGCCCAGCCGGACCGGCACCGATGATGACCAGCGAATAGTGGGCCTTGGGCCCGGCAGTACTCACTCGGGCAGGGCTCCGGGGCCGCGCTGTGTTTCGATGCGCATGCCTTCGGCGACGTATTCCTGACAGGCGCGCCGATTGGGCTGACCATCGATGACCATCAGACACTCATAACACACGCCCATCAGACAGAAAGGCGCGCGCGGCGTAGCCGAAACCGGTGTTGTGCGCGTGCAATCGATACCACTGAGAAGAACTGCCGCGGCAGCGGTCTCGCCCGCCACGGCTTCGTGTGGTATTCCGTCAATGGTAATCGTTACGCGTTTCGAGGGATTGCTGTCAAGACGCTTGAACATATTTTCACAGTCTCAGTTTTTGCATTATATTCTGATGTTCGAATATCATGCATTGCTGCAGGTCAAGCTGCTGGCCTGCATTCACGCTCGTTGCCCGATGAAACATGGCCAGCCCGATGGCAACATCGATATAGGACAGTCCAACGGCATTGAAATAGATACGCTCATCGCTGGATTCGCGACCCGGCTTGTGTCCTGCGACCAGCTCGTGCAAATCGGCATGAATATCGGTACTGGATATCAGTCCCTCAGCATACATGCGGCTCAGTGTCTGGGTACGGTGGGTGACGGATGCCCAATCGTCGCAGACAATCTTGTCACATTGCTGGGCGACCGCATATTCATCCTCCCAACCACCGATATGACTGTAGAAGGCGCCCGGTTTCATCCAGCTTGCCTTGAGCAATGGCGCCTGGGCACTGGTTGCAGTCACCAGAATATCCGCATCCTCCATAGCAGTACGACCATTGGTATTCGCACCGACAAACTTCATGTCCGGAAACAGCGGTGATAGCTCGTCGATATATTGTTGTTCTTCTTCGATGGTCTTGGACGCAACCCGGCATTCCCTCAGACCGGGTCTTACGACTTTCATTGACAGCAAATGCATCTTGGCCTGCTCGCCAGCGCCGATGAAACCGATGATTTCACTGTCCTCACGGGACAAATGCCTGGCGGCAAGGCCGCCCACCGCCGCAACCCGCATGTTCGAAGCCAGCGTGCCTTCCATCACGGCGACCGGGAAGCCTTTCTCGATTTCCGATAAAAGGAAGATTGCAGACAGGTTCTGTGTATTGTGCAGTGATGGATTTCGCGGGAACACGGATACCCATTTCACACCACATATCTTTTCGTCAAGTAGCGTGGCAGGCAGGCAGTTAATGCGATCCTGCGCGGACTGGTCGAAGATTTGTACAATCTTCTCAGGGTACAGGATACGACTTTCCTCGAACGACAACAGCGTCTTTTCTGCTGTTTCCATCGCCATACGAATATCGAAGCAGCCAGCCTCTAACAGGTCCTCCTGCGACAGATAGGT
>JARFQK010000382.1 GCA_029287815.1 Gammaproteobacteria bacterium | reverse complement strand
GTCAGGCAGTGGGCGACATAGAGGGGCTGATCATTTTCGCTTCTGGCGCGCCGGTAAGCAAGCAATGCCTCCTGCTGCGGAAGTGCTTCGGTCTGGATGAAGAGTTTATTAAAGGCCGGGTGCTGGCGATCATCGTTATGCGGGGCCAGCGACAGCTCGACATAGCTGGTAAGGTTAAGGCGACGAGCATGGGTGGAATGATTTACCAGGGTTATCCGCCGAAGTTCCACATCATCTTCCGGGGAAACGATGACCTCGGTTTCACAGGAAATGGAATTATCCGTGCGCTTAAATAGAGCTCGATCGAGGTCAAACTCGACGGAATAGGCATCAGGACTCCCGCCGACCGGATGATAGGTGGTCGACCAGAGCCGGTCCGGTTCAACCTCATGGATATAGCAGAAGATGCCCTGCCTATCACAGGTTGGATCGGAACTCCAGCGGCTCAGTTCCCGGTCACCCCACTGACTGTAGCCGGCACCGCTGTTAGTGATCATCAGACCGTACCTGCCGTTGCTGAGTAACAGGCTCCTGGGCCTTCGCGTATGGGGTGTGGTGAAGACGCTGCCTGCTGGAGAGACAAGGTCGTGGTCAATGAGTTCAGCTTCTTTGGGCCGTGTCGAGATGAGATGCAGCGGCGGCAGGACCGGGATGCGCTCCTGCAGCAGAGCCTCAAAGGCCCGGACCCGCGAGTCACTATGAAAACGGCGCGGGAATGGATTGTCGTGGAGAAAATTGGTAAGAGCCAGGAAGGCCATGCCCTGGTGATGAGCCATGTAGGCTTCGATAACTACCCCGCGTTTGCGAGCTTTTCCGACAACATCACGCTGCGGTCGACGGCTGAAATCCAGCGCTTCGAAATAGCCGTAATCGCCAAGCAAATCAAAGTCGATCAGTCTTTTCAGATTTTGCAGTACCGCCTTGGGCGCCAGGTTGAGTGCCAGCAGCGTGGCATAGGGGGCAATGACCGGTTGTTCATCCATCCCCCTTTTCAAACCCAGTGCTGGTACGCCAAAGGCCTTGTATTGATAGGTCTTGTCCTGGTCAAGATCGGCAAAGGCCGACTCGGAAATTCCCCAAGGCACTTCATGGGTTTGGCCATAGTCAATCTGCACCGCCACCGCTTCTCTCGCCGCCTTGTCGAGAAGCGAATGGGGATAGGAGTGCTGGAACAGCAGAGGCATCAGATATTCGAACATGGTCCCGGTCCAACTGAGCAACACCCGCTTTCTGCCGATTGCCCCGTATGGGCGGTTCAAGGAGAACCAATGTTCCAGCGGCACATCGTTTCTGGCAATAGCTATGAAACTTCCCAGACGCGATTCGCTGGCCAGCAGGTCGTAGTTTGAACCATCCAGGCGGTTGGTCGAGACGTTATAGCCGATGGCAAACAGTTTGCGTTTGTGGTCGTAAAGAAAACGCATATCCACCGCCGCGGCCAATCCATGGATATCAGCGATCAATCGCTCTGCAACCGCCAAGGTTTCTCCGGCAAACCATTGCGCCATGGCAAAGGCGGCAAGAAGACGGTCGAGCCAGGCGCTCAGTGTTGGGGAAGTAGCGGGAGACTTTTGCTGAATCACTTGGAGGCGCAGAATCGACTCAATTCTACCTTCGGCAAGTATGCTGAGTGATGGCACACGGGCCAGGTCTTTGCGGATGGCCCGCACCACAGGCTCACCAAATGGTGCAAGCTCTTCTTCAGATTTTTCAGCAAGGATTCCGGCCCAAGTGAGATAGCGCTCAGCCATCTCTGCCAAGGCTGCTGCCTGTTTGTTCAGTTCCTTTGCCCAAGTCGTGTTAGTTGCGTCAGCAACGACCGAGGTGACGTCGATCATCGTCCGCTCCTGCAGATGAAGCATTTCGGTGACGGCGGAAGGAGCAGCAAGCCAGTCGGCCAGGAGGGCATCAAGGGTCTGATGGCAAAAGCTGGCTATATTTTTCTGGGTTGCAACCTGTTTTAGTATTTCTCCGGTATCGGCAAGCCCGGCGAAAGTTTTTCCGTCAAGCAGAGGGGCCTGGACCAGCTCTCGAACCCCCTGTTCCAGGGTCCAGAGGGCACCAAGCAGATTGCCGCTGTCAACAGTGGACACGTAGCGAGGCTCTAGGGGGGCCAAGGTATGGATGTCGTACCAGTTGTAAAGATGGCCTTGATAGCGATTAAGACGACCCAGGGTTGCAATGGTTTTTGTCAATCGGTCCAAGACCTGGTCAGTCGTCAGGTAGCCTGCATCGTGGGCCCCCAGAGCGCTGGTCAACCAGAGACCAATATTGGTTGGGCTGGTTCGCATGGCCAGGCGGTCCTGATGGGCTACCTGGTAATTGTCAGGGGGGAGCCACGACGTATCTTCGTTAACGAATGTGGCAAAATAGTGCCACGTCCTACGGGCAACTTGCCGGAGCAGGCGATAATCCGCTTCTGGAAGCGGGCTGCTGCTCTTTTGTGTGACAGGACGCAGGTTTAAAAGCCAGCCGATCAGCGGAGAAAAGAGCCAGAGAGTAAGCCAGGGAATGGCCAGAAGAAGTATTTCTGGTTTAACGAAATAAATTGTTACCCCAAGAGCAATACTCAAAAGACTTACGGAAGTAAGGCCGGCGACAAAAAATGACTGGCGCCGGAAACTGCTCCAATGGGTCGCCTGCGCCGTCCACTCAAGCAATAGCCGTTTTGAAATCATCCGCCGGTAACACACGCGGGCGATGGCATCGAGCGCTACGGCCGCCTGGTGCGGCAGCATGGCGGCATCAGCCAAGGCCCGGAGCACATCGTGGATTATCTTTTTGAATTCGAAATGCTTCAGACCGTTATGGGTGGTGGCCATGGTGAAGGGCTGGGCAAGCGGATGAAAGATCAGCTGAATGCCGACCAGCACTAGTGCACACGCGCCCATCCGCCTGGAAATAAACCATGAGGCTATCAGCAGTGCCACGCTGGCAGCCGGAAGCAGGCTGCGACGTAGATTATCGACAATTTTCCAGCGATTGAGCGGTGACAAAGGATTTGGCCCCCGACCACCATCCGCCAGAGGAACGCGAGAAAAAATCCATTCGGCAATCTGCCAGTCTCCGCGAATCCAGCGGTGGGCACGATTGGTATAACTTTGGTAGCCGTGGGGAAAGTCGTCGAAAAGCTCGATATCGCTGGCCAGTCCTACGCCCGCATATGCACCTTCGATCAGATCATGGCTCAGCACCAATTCTTCAGGGAACCGCCCCGACAGGATGCGGCTGAAGGACTTTACATCATAAATGCCTTTTCCCTGATACGATCCCTCGCCACTGAGATCCTGATAGACATTGGAGATAGCTGCGGTGTAGGGATCGATTCCAATTGCATCGGCAAAAAGGCGGCTAAATACCGAGGAACTGGTGCTCGCCAGGGTCGGGCTTATACGCGGTTGGATAATGGTATATGAACCGGCAATAATTCGACCTGCCTCGTCGAAGCGCGGCTGATTGAGAGGGTGAGCCAGGGTTTCGACCATCCTTCGGGCCGTCGTGTGCGGCAATTGGGTGTCACTGTCGAGGGTGATGATGAAACGAACATTGGTCAGATGGTCCGGATTTCCAACATAAACCAGGGGCGGTGCAGCCTCGGGCCGGGTGCCGTCGATCAGGCGGTTCAGTTCCTCAAGTTTACCTCGTTTGCGCTCCCAGCCGATGAATTTTTGCTCGGATTCGCTCCAGATGCGCTCACGATGAAGAAGAAAAAAGCGCTCACCACCGTGACGCCGGTTGAGGGCGTCAAGACTATGCTGGGCTGTTTGTAGCAGAGAGCTGTCATCCTCAGAGGAAAGGGTGGTTGCATCGGTGTAGTCCGAAAACAAACTAAAGAGCAAATTTGTTTCTTTGTTTGCTAAATATCGGATCTCTAATTTCTCAACCTCGTCAATTATCGTCTCCCTGTTGACCAGCATCATCGGAACGACCACCAGAGTGCGAAAATTGTCGGGGATTCCCGAAGCAGCGAAATCCATTTTTGCCAAGGGCCTGGGTGGTAAAATGCGCATGATCAGATAATTGACTACTTCAATCGCCAGCTGACTGACTGGGATCATCAGGAGCAACAGCAATCCAAGATATGTTGCTGAAGACCATCCGATCAAACCTATACTTGGGGGAGGAACGAAGAAAGTGAACAAAAACATGAACGAAATGAAAAATAAACCAATCCCGAGAAAGTACGCAAAAGTATGCCGGGCTGAAATCCATACCAGAAAACGTTGACGGAATGCTTCGCGAAAGGTAAGCAGTTGCGCCAGTTCCAACCGCCCCTCCCCGACAAGCCAGGTGCCGACATGGCGGCGGCGTTCATCGCTCGTATTTTCTCTTCCTGCCTGCTTTGCCAAATCAATAACCTGCTCAGCAATTTCATCCTCACTCTTGCCGGCCGCAAGAGCGATTTCTTCAATTGCCCCACGACAGGAATCCCGGGTCGCAAAATCCACGCCGGGATAAATACCAGACGGATCAAGACGTAAAATCTGTTCCACCCGGCTGATTTGTTCGAAAATTTCACGCCAGTCAAACAAGGAAAGATTACGCAGGCTATTGAAAACATTCCCGCAAGCCAGCTGTTCACTGGTTTGGCGATTGAGTTCGCGAAGATTGAGATCATGGTGAGGGGTGTTGAGGGAGCGTTCGAGCCAGTTCTGGACCGGCGACAAGACGGCGGCTTCATCATAAAGAAGGCCAAGCAACTGCACCCCGAAATAAGGGCTTGGATTCGGTACTGATATGGAAAGGTCGGAGAGAAGGGCAAAAAGCTGGTTGGCATCGCAGCGATTGGCAGCAATCAGCCGGTTCGCCCAGAAGTCAGCCAGCTGGCGATCGCAGAGATCGTCCAAGGCTGTAACAGCCAGACTCTGAATACTTTCAAGAAGAGCGATTCGTAACATCTGAGGTATTGCCCAGAGTTCACCGATGGTCAGATTCTGCTCCGATTGGTAGGCATCGAGATAGGCGATGATATTCTCCCGGTCCAGATGCAATTCCATATGGGCAACAAGATTTTT
>JARFQK010000084.1 GCA_029287815.1 Gammaproteobacteria bacterium | reverse complement strand
CGATCCTTGATCAGGTATTGCTGCCAGATCGCCAGCACGCTTGCCGCGACAACGCCAGTGAAGTAGAAACCGCTGAGTTCGGCGCGCTGACCGATCAGTATCAAGTCGATGATCAGCATACCCTGAATCACGCCGATCATTAGTCGATCCAGCGGTCCGAACAGTATTGCGGTGGACTTTACGCCGATTTTCAGGTCGTCCTTGCGGTCTGCCATTGCGTACATCGTATCGTAGGCCGTGGTCCATAATACCGTCGCAAAAAACAGCAGCCAGGTGACCGGGGTCAGCTCGTTGGCTTGCGCTGTGAAAGCCATCGGCACCGTCCAGCCAAACGCCGCCCCAAGGTGCACTTGTGGCAGGAAATGATAGCGTTTCATGAACGGATAGCTCGCGGCTAGTACCACACCCCCCAGTGACATGATGATGGTCAGTTTGTTCATCAGTAGCACCAGGCCGAACGCGCACAGGCTGAGTGCAGCGAACACGAGCAAGGCTTCCGTAGCTGTGACCTGTCCGCTGACGATTGGACGGTTCTTGGTGCGGGCCACGTTGCCATCGATGTCGCGGTCGGCGTAATCGTTGATCGCACAGCCTGCAGAGCGCATCAGAATCACGCCGGCAATGAACACGGACAGAACCAGCGGATCGGGTATGCCCTCGGCAGCAATCCACAACGATATCATCGTCGGCCACAGCAGCAGGAAGATCCCGATCGGTCGATCCAGGCGCACCAGCAAGGCGTACTGCTCAAGACGCTGCATCAGCCTTGAATTGGCCGCGCGCGAAAGCTGATCATCGCTGTAGCTGACGGCGGCGCTGATGCGTGGATTGTTCCGAACCTTGGCCGCGAGCTCATCCAGCGCAGCTGTGATCCTTTTCGGGCTGAGTTTTTGCAAACCCTGGTCCACTTTGTCCATTAACGGATGGTGTGCAGCTCTGTCGAGCAGGTTGTTCAGCTTGTCGATGGCCTGTTTAGCGGGCGCGGGCAGATTCATGCGCAGATTTTACCTCAACTTCGCGCTGCGACGCCGAGTCTGTGGATCGATATTGCCACTCACGGAACAGTGGTTTAATGTAACTGCATGGCAATCAGAAAATTCGAACAATATTTGCCGAAGGTCGCGGCATCGGCTTTCGTTGACGCAAGCGCTGTGGTGACCGGCGATGTCGTGATCGGCGCGGACAGCTCGATCTGGCCGATGTGCTCTGTCCGCGGCGATATCCAATCGATTCGTATCGGCGAACGAACCAACATCCAGGATGGCAGTGTTCTGCATGTTACTCATGACAGTGAGTTCGCACCTGGTGGGAATGCGTTGTCGATTGGCAATGATGTTACAGTCGGTCACAACGCGGTGGTGCACGCGTGCACGGTTGAAGATCTGTGTCTGATCGGTATGGGGTCCATCATACTCGACGGCGCCGTCATCAGATCGGGTGCCATTCTCGGGGCCGGTTCGCTGGTCTCGTCGGGCAAGGAGCTGGAGGGTGGCTATCTTTGGTTGGGCAGCCCGGCAAAACGTGTGCGCGAGTTGTCCGAACGCGAAAAAGCTTTTCTCGAGTATTCCGCTGCGCACTATGTGGCGTTGAAGAGCCGCCACATGGCCTAACCAGCACAAAGGCTACCGCATCTCAGCATTCGATCCGGGCTGCGTGCACCACGTCGGTGACGCCCGTTGTTGCGGCACCAGCAGGTGGTCATGTCGGACTTATGTACTACACTTGAATCAGTGTCAATCCTGTCTCGTGGTCTACATCGAGTGTCTGATAAAGAGAAGAACAAAGGCAAGATCAGCGATCTTCGAGAAAGTCTGCAGCACCGCGAGACGGAGATCGATCTACTGCAACGTACCTTCACGGAAATTGGCAGCGAACTCGATATCAACAACCTCTTTCAGCTTGTCGCCGATCGTGCGCGCGAGCTGGTGAAAGCTGAGACTCTGTTGATCCCGATCCTGGATGAGAATTGTGAGACTTACACCTATCGCGCGGGTTCAGGGATCAACAGCGGTGAAATCGTCGGCGAGTCGCTGCCGCTTGAATACGGCGTGTGTGGCTGGGTATGGAAACACAAGCGACCCTGGTGGCGAGGAGTGTTGGATGAGCTCGATGAAGGGGAACGCAACCGCTGGGAGAAGCAGGCGGGTACGCTGATAATGGTGCCATTGCAGGGAAAGGAGCATTTTCTGGGTGGTATTTCAGCGGCTAACAAGACCGATCGTCACGAATTCACGCGCAGGGACCTCAACCTGTTGACCATGTTTGCGGGCATCGTTTCGGTCGCGATCGAGAACGCGATGGTCGTGCAGCAAATGGAGCAGACCAATCGTTTGAATGAGGATTATCGACGGCGTTTGAAGATCATGAACAAACAGTTGCTTGAGAGCAATCGAGAGCTCGAGTTTCATGCGCTTTACGATCCGTTAACTTCATTACCCAACCGCTCCCTGTTCAGGGACCGTCTCTCCCGCGGTATCACACGGGCTGAATCCTCGGGCACCAAGCTGGGTTTGTTGCTGATTGACCTGGATCGCTTCAAGGACATCAATGATGCGCTCGGTCACGACAAGGGCGATCAAATACTCAAGGAGATTGCGCTGTTGCTACAGCAGTACGTCTATCCTGACGATACCTTCGCGCGCCTTGGCGGTGATGAGTTCGCTGTGATATTGCCTGACAGTGGCAGAGAGAAAATCCTGAGTCGTGCCAATGCATTTCTCAAAGCGCTCGAGAAGCCTTTCCAGATCAACGATTCGACCATCAGCGTTGGCGCGAGCATTGGGATTAGCATCTATCCTGAGCATGGCGACAATGTGACCGATATGCTCTGTCGCGCTGACTCAGCGATGTACAGTGCGAAGAAATTAAAGCAGGGTATTACGCTTTACCAGCCTGTCAATGATCACTCGCCGTTGGGCTATCTGACGATGGTTACAGATCTGCGCAAAGCATTCGATAATGCAGAGTTCGAGCTCTACTATCAGCCGCAAATCGACCTGAAGAGCAATGAGATGACGGCAGTCGAGGCGCTGGGGCGTTGGGTGCATCCGCGCTACGGAATCGTCAAACCCGATGTGTTCATCTGTGAACTCGAGCAGATCGGACTGATTGACAAATACACGACATGGGTGATCGAAACGGCGCTGGCGCATGCGACTGACTGGCGAAAGCATGGCCGCGAACTGAAAGTGTCGGTGAATATTTCGGTCAATGATCTGCTGAATCCGGAGTTTACCCAACGCCTGGAATCACTTTTGGGCTCCACGGAGGAGGGTCAGTTGCTGAAGTTCGAGATTACCGAAAACCTGTTTCTGTCTGAATATGATCATTTGTTCGACGTGCTCGAGCATATTCGTTACCTTGGTATCACGCTGTCAATCGATGACTTTGGTACCGGCTATTCGTCGTTGAGCCGACTGAAAAAACTGCCGGTCAGCGAACTGAAAATCGATCAGTCGTTCGTGACCGATATGGAAAAATCACAAAACGATGAGGTCATTGTGCATTCGACGATAGAACTCGCGCATAATCTGGGCATGTCCGTAGTCGCTGAAGGTGTTCAAAGTGCTGCAACCTTGCAGCGCCTGGCCTCGCTGGGCTGCGATCTTGCGCAGGGTTTTATCATCAGCGAGCCCCTGTCGGCGGAACAATTCGAGCTATTGCTCGGAGGTCCCCAGGTCAAAGTGGGCTAGCCCGCCGGCATCCAGCAAACTTGTCATTGCGAGTCGCGACAGCGACGTGGCAATCTCCTTCGGGCTCGCGGGTTTCATGAGATTGCTTCGCTTCACTCGCAACGACCTCTTCTGCGGGCTAAGCGGTGGGCCAGGAGTATCACCTGGATTCTGTTTCAAGCTGCAGCTGTTCGCGTAGCGCTTCGATAACCGGCGCTGTCGCAGGGGTACAGCCTCGCCAGATCCGAAACGACTCCGCCGCCTGTTCGACCAGCATGCCGGTGCCGTCCACCACCTGTCGGGCACCGCATTGTTGTGCCCAGCGCATGAAAGGCGTTGGTTCGGGGGCATACATCATGTCGTAGCAGAAGGTGCTGGCGTGTATCAGCGTTCCAGGTAGCGGGGGCAGTTCGCCACGCAGGCTTGCCGATGTGCCGTTAATGATCAGGTCAAAGCTGTTGCCGCCGAATTCATCGAGCCCGCAGCCAACGATCTGGCCGAGGTCAGCAAAATCATTAGCGAGTTGCACGGCTTTGGCTTTGGTGCGGTTTGCGATCGTCAACGAAGCGGGTCCGGTGCCCAGCAACGGCTCGATCACACCGCGAACCGCACCACCGGCGCCGACGATCAGGATGCTTTTGCCCTCGAGATCGAGCGCGTGATTGATGGTCAGGTCTCTGACCAAACCGATGCCGTCGGTGTTGTCGCCATAATAATCATCCGTGTCATGAATGATTAGCGTGTTGACCGCGCCTGCGCGGTCGGCCCGGGCGCTTTTTCGGGCCGCCAGTTGCCAGGCTTCCTGCTTGAAAGGCACGGTGACATTCAGACCCTTGCCATCATTGCGTGCAAAGCGGGCGACCGCGTTTTCGAAATCACCGGGCTCTACGCGCTCGGCAGTATAAGTCAGTTTTTGTCCTGTCTGTGCCGCAAAGCGGGCGTGGATGAACGGTGACTTGCTGTGGGCCACGGGATTGCCAAACACCGCGTAGCGATCGATTTTGTCCGGCATCGGCTTTGAAGATTCAGTCACGAAGCCATTCGGCAGCGGTCAATGCATAGTAGGTCAAGATGCCGTCGGCCCCGGCACGTTTGCAGCATAGCAGGGCTTCCATCACGGTGGCGCGCTCATCGAGCCAGCCATTCTGGGCGGCGGCTTTGAGCATCGCGTACTCGCCGCTGACATGATAGACATAAGTGGGGATTTGGAAAGTATCTTTCACCCGGCGTACGATGTCCAGATAGGGCATACCGGGCTTGACCATAACCATGTCGGCACCTTCGTGGATGTCCAAATTCACCTCGCGCAGCGCTTCGTCCGAATTAGCCGGGTCCATCTGGTAACTGTATTTGTTGCCGCTGCCCAAATTTGCAGCAGAGCCTACCGCGTCACGGAACGGCCCATAAAAACTGGAGGCGTATTTGGCAGAATAGGCGAGGATCCGGGTGTGGATGAATCCATCTGCTTCGAGCGCCTGGCGTATTGCGCCAATCCGCCCATCCATCATGTCCGATGGCGCAACGATGTCAGCACCCGCCTCGGCATGCGATCGGGCTTGTCTGACCAGGACTTCCACTGTTTCGTCATTGAGTACATAGCCCGTGCTATCGATCAGACCGTCCTGGCCGTGCGATGTGAAAGGATCGAGCGCAACATCGGTGATGACGCCTAGCTCTGGATAGGCCTGTTTGAGTGCGCGTACCGCCCTCTGTGCAAGGCCCTCAGGATTGTAGGCTTCGGCGGCATCATCCGATTTATCGGTTTCGCCGACGACCGGAAACAGCGCGACCGCGGGAATGCCTAGCCGGACACAGCGCTCGGCCTCGGTCAGCAGCTGGTCAATACTGACGCGTTCGATACCTGGCATCGATGCCACGGTTTCGCGATGGTTCTCACCTTCGGTGATGAACATCGGGTAGATCAGATCGTCAGCCTGAAGCTGGTTCTCACGCATCAGGCGACGCGAGAAATCGTCGCGCCGCATGCGCCGCATGCGAGCCGACGGGTAAGAGCCATTGCTGGACACGGTATGCTCCACAATCGATAAGGATGCCGTAATTGTACCAGTGCGTGTTCGGTGTGACCAAACCGCTGGTAGGATCGCCGCGGCCAAAAACGGCATGAGTTGATGTTACGACACCGATAGCGCACGGCGAATTCGCCTGATCACTGGTAAATCAATGATTTTTCGACTATAAGTAAAAGTGCTGCGCCACACTGGCGCGGCGCAAATGTGATCCAATCTCGCGTATTCGGCCATCTTCCCATCTGACTGTAGCGAAGGCTCTGACGCATGGGTGAATCGCACCTGGAGGTCGCATTTTATGCCTGAGATCAGGACAAAGCAGCGCATACTGCTGGTCGAGGAATCGGCAACCCTGCGTTATATGCTCGGCAAGATCATTCAGAAGCAGGGCTACGAGCTGCTTGCTGTTGACTCCTTCATTTCTGCCATCAACACGCTGCAAAATGTCAGTTTGAATCTGGACGGGATGATCATCGGTTGGCCAAACTACGAAAACTTTGAAGAATCCACACATGTGCTGGTTCTGCTGGACAGGGAGCCCTACAGTGAGACGCCGGTGATCCTGCTGTCCAACGATGCCGAGGTCGAACTGTTGAACTGGATGAGCACGCGGAAACATACCGCTTTGGTTCCGTGGGAGAATTATCAGGAGGTCACGACTTCTCTGCACACCCTGCTGACCCCGAGCCCGGAGCCCGTCGAAGACAAACGCCCCGCGTTTGTCGGTGGAAAACCGACCCGAGTTCTGTTTGTCGATGATTCCAAGAGCATACGCACATATTACAAACGCCTGCTGGAGCGCAATGGCTACGCTGTGGAAACCGCCGAGTCGGTTAAACAGGCCTACGATATCGCGATCAAGCATCCGATCGATATCGCGATCGTTGATTATTTCATGCCTGATGAGAACGGCTATGTTCTCTGCCAGAAATTACGCGATGACGAGCGCACCGAGAATATCCGCACTGCCGTGATCACCGGTACCTACATGGACTCGGTGATCCGGGATTGTCTGCAGGCTGGTGCGATCGAATGTATGTTCAAGAACGAGGCTGAGGAGCTGTTCCTTGCCAGATTGGCTGCGATGCGCCGTTTCATCGAAATACAGAACTCGATCGAACAGCAGCGCGAACGCCTGCAGGCGATACTCGAATCAGTTGGCGAGGGGGTGTACGGTGTCGACAATGACGGCAAGCTGACTTTCGTCAATCATGCGACCAAGAATGTGGTCGGCGCTGACGACGATGCCGCATTGCTCGGGATCTCGGCTTACGAGGCGTTGCACTACAGCGATGATGAACCGCTCGCGGATGATCAGTTACGTGATGCCTATGGTAAGGAGGCAAAGCTTCACTGCTGGGAAACTAAATTCAAGCACCACAGTGGCAAGCCGATTCCTGTCGAGTGCACGGTTTATCCACTCAAGCTCAACGGCAAGCAGGACGGATCCGTGATTGCATTTCGCGACATATCCAATCAAAAGATGTTGGAGGAAAAGCTGCGTTGGCAGGCGACACACGATCATCTGACGGAGCTTTACAACCGGCGCTATTTCGAGACGCGGCTCGAGCAGGAACTCAAAGATGCGCAGCGCACCGATATCGTCAGCGCATTGATCTATATTGATCTGGATCGTTTCAAATATGTCAATGATACGGCCAGCCATGAGACGGGCGACAGAATGCTGATCGAAATCAGCCGCGCGCTGGCAAAGATCACGCGTCGCAGCGATGTGATCGCCCGGATCGGGGGTGATGAGTTCGCGATCCTGTTGAAAAACGTGGATTCAGCGATGGCGCTTAATCTTTCGAACGACTATCGCACCGCGCTGAACGGTATCTCCGTCAATGGCGCCCAGCAGATCTACCATGTCCATGCCAGTTTTGGTGTTGCGATGATGGACGATAAGAACATGACAGCGGGTGATCTGCTGGCCAACGCCGATATTGCATGCCACATTGCCAAACGCATGGGCAGGAACCAGGCGCATCTCTATGATCAGTCCAGCGATGAGCGTAATGCGATGGGCACTGAGCTCGGCTGGTCAACGCGAATTCGCAAGGCCCTGGACCATGACGAGTTCGAGCTCCACTATCAACCCATCATGTCGATGGCGGAAATCAACTTGCACAACTTGCCGGCGCAGGATGGCGCGCTATGGCAGGCCCATCTCAACGATAACGATGGTGCTTTCCACTATGAAGTGCTGGTGCGCATGCGCGGAGAAAGCGGTGAGCTGTATTATCCCAGTTCGTTCATGCCAACCGCGGAGCGCTTCAACATGCTGATGGAGTTGGACATGTGGGTAATCGAGCATGCACTGAGGGATGTCTCCGCCAGTGGCAATCCCAAAGGCAAGGTGACGCTGTCAATCAACCTGTCCGGTCACTCACTCGACGACGATGATGCACAGTCCAAGATTGTCACGCTGCTGCAACAATACGGCGTACCGCCAAGCTCGATCGTTTTCGAGATCACCGAAACCAGTGCGATCGCCAATCTCGAACAGGCTAATCGGTTCATCCGCGATCTCTGTGCAATCGGTTGTCGGTTCTCGCTGGACGATTTTGGATCCGGTTTCTGTTCCTTTGCGCAGCTCAAAAACCTGCCGACGAATCTGGTCAAAATCGACGGCCAGTTCGTCAAGAGCATGGCGCGCGGCGCAACCGATCGCGCTATCGTCACAGCCATGAACGATGTCGCACACTCGCTGGGCCGTTATACGGTTGCCGAGTATGTCGAAAGCCCGGAAGTCATACGCTTGTTGAAGATATGTGGCGTGGACAAGGTGCAGGGCAACTATATCTCACGACCTTTGACCGAATTGCCCTGCGTCAATGTTGTGAATCTGCACAAGCGCGCCAGTGCTGAGTAAGAGATGCCAGCCACTGCAGCGCTGTTCCGCTTGTTCGTCATTGCGAGCCGCAACAGCGGCGTGGCAATCTCCTGAATCGCGCGCCACGGCAGGATTGCCACGTTGCTGTCGCTCCTCGCAATGACGCGCTGAAAATGGTTTTCTGCTGAAATGAGGGCCACTCAGGCCAGCCAGTCTCTGGGTTTCAGATAAAACTCGTACAGCTCTGCTTCCGCTGTATCCGGATCGGGGCTCCAGTTATAGCGCCAGTTCACGACTGGCGGCAATGACATCAGAATCGATTCGGTGCGCCCGCCAGTTTGCAGTCCGAACAGCGTACCACGGTCGTAGACCAGGTTAAATTCAACATAACGGCCGCGACGGTAGAGCTGAAAGTTGCGCTCGCGTTCACCATATTCCGTGTTTTTGCGTCTTTGGACGATCGGGCGATATGCCTTTAGATAATGGTCACCGACGCTTCGCATGAAGGCAAAAGAATGGTCAAAGCCGCCTTCGTTCAGGTCGTCGAAAAACAGCCCGCCGATACCGCGGGGTTCACCGCGATGTTTAAGATAGAAATAATCGTCACACCAGGCCTTGTAGCGTTGATAGGTGTCTGAGCCAAACCCGTCACAAGCATCGCGGGCAACGCTATGCCAGTGTCTGCAATCTTCGTGGTTGCCATAATATGGCGTCAAATCGAAGCCGCCGCCGAACCACCAGACCGGCTCTTCGTCAGCCTTGGTCGCGATAAAAAAGCGGACATTGGCGTGTGAAGTCGGTACGTAAGGATTATGTGGGTGTATCACCAGCGACACACCCATCGCGTCAAATTCACGCCCGGCGAGCTCTGGCCTGTGCGCTGTCGCTGAGGCAGGCAGCGCAGCGCCATGCACGTGCGAGAAGTTGACGCCGGCCTGTTCGAACACGGCGCCATTGTTCAGCACACGGGTCAGTCCACCACCACCGCCGTGCTCGCGCTCCCAGGCGTCGCGAATGAAATCCTCCGTGCCATCTTCAGTGGCCAGTTCATCGCAGATGCTTTCCTGCAGCGCCAATAAATACTGTTTGACCGCGTTAACGTCGGGCGTGTTGTTGGCTGGCATATTATTTCCGTAGCAGTTGTTTGCTTTTGAGATCACGAATTCTCGATGGTCGACCGCTGCAATTATGATTGGATATCAACATCGCATCAACCTGACCATGGAAATAGCGGTGCAGTTGTAATGCATTCAACGCGGGTGGCTTTCCTGCCGGGTTGGCGCTGGTCGAGACCAGCGCATGACCGAGCTGATCGCACAAGCGAATAACAAGCGGGTGTGTACTGATGCGTATTGCGATCGTGTCGCGATCACCTGTGATCCAGCGAGGTGCGGCGATTTTTGCCGGGACAATCCAGCTGGTCGGTTGCTGCTCACCAACGATGATGGCACGGTCTCCAGGGTCAGGGACATCAATCAAGGCATCGAGCTGCGCCAAACGGGAGGCGAGCAATATCAGCCCCTTGCTGGCGTCGCGGCCTTTCAGCTCATTGATCGCGGCGACAGCTCTGGCGCAGAGCGGATCGCAGCCGAGGCCATACACGGTTTCAGTCGGGTACGCGATCACGCCTCCCTGGCGGATACAATGTCCACTGAAGCGAATCGCGAACTCGGAGGCCACTGCTGTCAAGTTCAGGATTTTTTCTTAGCTGTTTTCTTCTTCGCCGCTTTCTTCTTTACGGTTTTCTTTTTAGCGGTCTTCTTCCGAGCTACTTTCTTTGCGGAGGCGGACTTTTTCTTCACGGCTTTGGTCGCGACCTTCTTTCTGCCGCCTTTGCGCTCTGGTGCGGCTGCCAGCAGTTCTTCGCACTCCTGCAGCGTAAGGTCCTTGGGTTCCTTGTCCTTTGG
>JARFQK010000075.1 GCA_029287815.1 Gammaproteobacteria bacterium | reverse complement strand
TACGCCGCGCCGGAGACCTTCCTGATCGATGCCGAGGGCGTGATACGCGCGAAACACAAGGGTGCGATGAACGAAACCGTCTGGCAAAAAAAGTTTGCGCCACATTTTGAAACAGGTACATGATGACTCGCATTTTTTTAGTCTTGTCACTCGTGCTCGCCAGTTGGGTGAGCTTCGCGAACATTGAGGTCTATCAATTCGATGATCCGGCTCAGGAGCAAACGTACAAGGATCTGGTTGAGGAGCTGCGTTGCCTCGTCTGTCAGAATCAGAGTATCGCCGAATCCAATGCCGAACTGGCCCAGGATATGCGCCGCAAGACCTACGAACTGGTCAAATCGGGCAAAACCAAATCCGAGATCAGGGCCTTTATGGCCGAGCGTTACGGCGATTTCATGCTCTACAGCCCGCCGCTCAAGCCGATGACCTGGCTGTTATGGTTTGGCCCCGCGCTCGCGCTGATCCTCGGATTCCTGGTCGTGGTTCGGCTGGTAAAAAGACAGAGGCAGGCAGCCCCGGGTGCGATCAGCGCTGAGGAGATCGAGCGGCTCAAGGCGTTGCAGTCTGAAGCCACCGGCGCCACGCAGCGCAAGGACGGGACGGTTTGATGGATTTCGTATTCTGGATTGTGCTGCTGGTCATGTTGCTCGTGGCGGTCGTGATTCTCATCTTCCCGCTGTTGCGGGTCAGGCCGTCCGCTGCGATTGCCTATAAGGACAGCAATCTTGGACTTTACGATGACAAGCTGGCCGAGTTGAAAGCGGATCTTAGCGAGGGCCGGATCGATCAGGAGCAGTATGAGCTTGCTCGGCAGGAAATTGATCGCGAGCTGTTGCAGGACGTACCTGCTGACAGCGACGCTTCCGCCGCCGAGCTGTATGCGACGCGCATCAAGCGCCAGCCCGCGCTCGCCTTGATGATCTCCGTGTTCATACCGATGCTGGCCTTTCTGGTCTACATGCAACTCGGTATGCACGCGTTCTCGCAGAAACAGCAAACGGCGCCGCAGGCTGAAGCACAAGCAGGCCAGCCGCCGGTCGGATCGGTCGAGGACATGACGCGCCAGCTCTCGCAGCGCCTGCAGCAGCAGGGCGGCAGCCAGGAGGAATGGACGATGTTGGGCCGCGCCTACAAACATATCGGCCAGTACGTGCTGTCCGCCGAAGCATTTGCCAAAGCGCTGGAAAGCAATCCGACCGCACAGTTGATGATCGAGCAATCCGAGTCGATCGCGTTGGCCAACAATCAGCGTTTCACACCCGAAGCCAGGAACCTGGTGATGCGCGCGCTGGAGATGGAGCCAAGCAATGTCAATGTGTTGTGGTTTGCCGGTGTCGCCGAGTTCCAGGCGGGCAATTTTCGCGAAAGCATCGACCACCTGGCGCGCCTGTCTGATCAGGCCAAGCAGGACCAGGAGATCAATCGCTCGCTGCGACTGTATATCGATCGGGCCAGGAATCAGCTGATCGCTGCGGGCGAATCGGTGCCGACAACCGACGAAATACTGGGAACCGCGCAGGTATCAGCAAGCACCGCCGAAGCGACGCCTGGCGAGGCCAGCGTGCAGGTCAAGATCGATGTCAGTCAGGACGTGCGGTCGCGCTTCACCGATGGCGATACGGTATTCGTTTACGCCAAAGCAGCCGAGGGTCCGAAGATGCCGCTGGCGGTGCAGCGGCTGACATTGGCGCAATTACCCACAACGGTGACGCTGGACGATAGTATGGCGATGGTCGAAGGTATGAACATGAGTTCGTTCGGCAGTGTCGTCGTATCGGCGCGTGTGACGACCACCGGTAGCGCGATCGCGCAGGCCGGCGATTACATCGGTGAGTTCAGGGTAGACGATGTTTCGCAGACGGACCGGGTCGAGGTTCAGATTAATACCTTGGTGCAATAGTTGATCAGTCAGTAAGGAGCTTACGATGCAACACATGTTACAGAAAACAGCGCTACTTTTGTCGTTCCTGTTTTTGGTGTCCGGCACGGCCTGTGCCGAGGCTTTCCAGGAAGGAAAACATTACAAGCGTGTCGAGCAGAGTAAGGCCATTCCGGGCGATAAGATCGAGGTCCTCGAATTCTTCTGGTACGGATGCCCGCACTGCTATTCCTTCGAACCCTATTTGGGGAAATGGAAGAGCAGCAAGCCGGACAATGTCGAATTTGTGCGTGTACCGGCGACTTTTCAGCCGTTATGGGAACTGCACGCGCGCGCCTACTATGCGCTGCAGATGCTCGATGTCGGTGAGAAGATACACCCGAAGTTCTTCAGTGAGGTTCATAACAAAAAGAATTATCTGAAAACCCTGGATTCACTGGCCGCGTTCGTGCAGAAATACGGTGTCGAACGTGCAGAATTTATCGATGCGATGAATTCGTTCGCTGTCGAGAATAATGTGCGCAAGGCCAGAAAACTGGTCGAGGGCTATCAACTCACCGGCGTGCCGGCGGTCGCGGTCAATGGTAAATACCTGATTTCCGCGTCGATGGCTGGCAGCTACGACAACATGATCAAGATCATCGACTTCCTGATCGAAAAAGAGGCCGCTCAAGCTGCCGTTGGCCCCACGGCCGTGGGCAAGACCGGTTCCTGAGCCGAATGGTGCTTACTCAAGCTTAATGTGCGCAGATCTACAGCAAATTCGTCATTGCTGCATGTTTTTCGTGATTCGGTGGCGAAATAAGCGCGATCCATCGTAGGGTGCGCCGCGCGCACCATTGATCGGAAATCACACACACTCGACCAATTTCTGTGCCCACGGCGCACCTCGCCGATATGCAGCTCAAGTAAGTGCCATTAGCCCGCATTTCTCAGCAGGGGCCTGATTTACGCAAGGCAAGGGTCAATTGCGGGCTAGGGCGAATGGCACTTACTTAAGCCGATACGGGTTGCTTCTGGAGGAAATGTCGGCGGCAGGGAAGCCGCCGTCGAGCCTACACGGACGTACTCACGGCGTTTTCCGGAAGAAGTAACCCGTGTCGGCGGGGCGATTGCCCGGTTCGTATCCTTGCTGTTCTACCTGCCTACGCAGTCGTCCAGCATTTTCACCTAATCCCTGTTTCCTGATCCCTGGACACTAGCCCGCATTTCTCACCAGGCGGCGTAGATTCTAATAAGGCATTGGTCTCTCTGAAGAAAACCCGGACGATCAAAATAC
>JARFQK010000270.1 GCA_029287815.1 Gammaproteobacteria bacterium | reverse complement strand
AGTAGCGAATATTCTTCAAGACTGATACACAATGAAGAGCATCGACATTCGAAAGAACAAAGTGCATACTGATGACGTGCACCTGCTCCTACTTGACTTCGATCAAGGCGGCGGCGCGGACGTTTGCGTATAACATACAATGACGTTTGGGTGACAAAAACCTGAAGGACGAATAGGCTACGGAGCATAATTGGCCCGTGAAGCAATAATCAAAACAAACGCGGGTTGAATAAAAACTTGAGTGGCAACACCAGGCGGGCAGGATTGTATTCATGAGTATTGACACCTTTATCGACGAGGTCACGGCCGCCAGCGATAATCGGCCTGATCACTTATTACAGTACCTTTACGAAATCCAGTACCAGTATTCCTTTATCTCCGACGAAGCAATCATTCGGCTCGCTGACAAGCTTTCGATGACCGAGTCACAGATCCGTGGCGTCGTCGGCTTCTACAGCTTCCTGCACACGACACCGCGCGGGCGCTATGACATCCTGGTCAGCGATAGCATCACGGATCATATGCTCGGCAGCCGCGAATTGCTCAGCTCACTGTGCAAAAAACTTGCTGTCGGACTCGGGCAACCCCGCGCCGATGGCCGGGTAACGGTCGATACGACTTCCTGCACCGGCATGTGCGAACAAGGCCCGGCGATGCTGGTCAACGGCTGGACGATTACACGTCTGGATCAACGCAGAATTGACAGCATCGTGGATCTGATCGAAGCCGAAACAGCCATCGAACAATGGCCGAAAGAATTTTTCGAAGTCGAAGACAATATTCAACGGCGTGACATCCTGCTCTCCGACGATTCGGCGAACGGTAATGCTTTGCGAGCCCTGATCGAACAAGGCAGCGAGCAAATGCTCGAGCAGATCGAAGCATCGGGTCTGCGCGGACGCGGTGGCGCAGGCTTCAAAACCGGCATGAAGTGGCGATTCTGCAAACAGGCTGAAGCCGACCAGCGCTATGTGGTATGCAACGCCGACGAAGGCGAGCCGGGCACGTTCAAGGACCGCATCCTGCTGAATACGTATGCCAACAAAGTCTTCGAGGGTATGACCCTGTGCGCGGGCGTGATCGGCGCGACCAAAGGCTATGTGTATCTACGCGGCGAGTACCGTTACATGCGCTCAGCGCTGGAAGAGGTGTTGAAAAAGCGTCGTGAAGCAGGTCTGCTCGGCAAGAAAATTCTCGACAAACCGGGTTTTGACTTCGACATCGAGATTCATATGGGGGCTGGCGCCTACATTTGTGGCGAAGAGTCCTCATTGATCGAATCCCTGGAGGGCAAACGCGGTATCCCGCGCAAGCGTCCTCCGTTCCCGGTCACACACGGCTACATGAACAAGCCCACCGTGGTCAACAACGTCGAGACCTTCATGGCCGCAGCGTTGATTGCGATTCACGGCGCTGACTGGTTCCACTCCGTCGGTACCGAGCAGTCCAGCGGCACCAAGCTTCTCAGTATCAGCGGTGATTGTGACAGACCCGGTATCTATGAGTATCCATTTGGCGTGTCGATACAGCACATCCTCCAGGACTGCGGCGCTGGCGATGCGCAGGCCGTGCAGATCGCGGGTGCCGCCGGCTTCACCCTGCCCGCGCGCGAATTTGAGCGCTGCGTCGCCTTCGAAGACGTCTCCACCGGCGGATCGTTCATGGTGTTCAACCAGCAACGCGATCTGCTCGATATGGTGCAGAACTTCGCGCACTTTTTCGTCCACGAGAGTTGCGGCTTCTGCACGCCCTGTCGGGTCGGCAGCGCATTGATGAAAGACCTTATCGACAAAGTCTGCGCCGGCCACGCGGGACAGTACGATCTCGATGAAATTCACAACATCGGTAAATTGATGCGAGGTTCCAGCCACTGTGGACTGGGAACCACTGCACCCAACTCGATGCTCGACACGCTGAGCAAATTTCCCGAGATCTATCAACAACGTCTCAGGCACACCGCGTACGAACCCGCGTTTGACCTCGATGCAGCCCTTCAGGATGCGCGCGACATCACCGGGCGCGATGATGCCGGCGCTCATATTGGAACCGAATCATGAGTACTGAAAAATCATTCAAACTGGACGGCAAGACCATTCCATTTGAGGACGGGGACACAATCATGGATGCGGCCCTGCGCGCAGGCGAATACATCCCGCATCTGTGCCATAATCCAGAGTTCACACCACACGGTAGCTGTCGCGTCTGCATTGTTGACGTGAATGGCCGACAGGTTTCGGCCTGCACCCAGCCGGCGACCGAGAACAGCGAGGTCATCAATTCGAGTGAGCAGATCATGAGCCAGCGGCGCTCATTGCTGCAAATGCTGTTCGTCGAAGGTAATCATGTTTGTCCGGCCTGTGAGAAGAGTGGCGCCTGTCAGCTGCAAGCCGTTGCCTACTACACCAAGATGTTGTCACCGCATTTCACTCATTTCTTCCCGCAACGCACTGTCGATGCGTCCCACCCGGACACGGCGATTGATTTCAATCGCTGCATTCTGTGCGAACTCTGTGTCCGCGCCAGCAGGGATTTTGATCAAAAGAACATCTTTGCAATCGACGGACGGGGAATCAGAAGTCACCTGGTGATCAACTCGCCCAGCGGTGAACTCGGCGACACCGATTTCAGTGCCGAAGACAAGGCTGCTCACGTTTGCCCGGTCGGTGCGATACTCCCAAAGCACAAGGGTTACGAGAGGCCGATTGGGGATCGCCTGTATGACCGCAAGCCCATCAGCGTAGTCGGCGATGTCGCAGCCCACGAATTTGACCAGGAGTAATTAGCATGGCGGAAAAACTCAAAGTTGCGACGGCATCTCTGTGCGGCTGCTTCGGTTGCCACATGTCCTTTCTCGATATCGACGAGCGCATTCTGGACCTGGTGCAGTTGGTAGAGTTTGATCGCACACCGATAACCGACATCAAGACGATCGGCGATTGCGATATCGGCATTATCGAAGGCGGTGTCGCCAATGCCGAAAACGTCGAGGTGCTGCGCGAGTTTCGCAAACATTGCAAGATTCTGATTGCGCTCGGCGCTTGTGCAGTCAATGGCGGTATTCCAGCGATGCGTAACAGTTTCACGCTGAAAGAATGCCTCGAGGAGGCTTATGTCGATGGTATCGGCGTAGACAATCCGATGATACCCAATGACACCGAAATTCCGATGTTACTCAACAAGGTCCATCCGATACACGAAGTGGTCAAAGTGGATCATTTTCTGCCGGGTTGCCCGCCATCGGGTGATACCATCTGGACCTTTCTGACGGAGTTGATCGAGGGGAAACCGATAAGTTTTCCGTACGAGCAAATCCACTATGATTAGCGTCACGCTGTTGCACGCCAGGCGAAACGATTATGCAGCGCTCTGAATTCACATCGCATGCGTTCTTGAGTGTGGGCAATCTGGTCTGCAACCGCAGTGGTGATGGTCGCCGCTGGCCGCGCCCTGATCCTGAATATCAGGAGCATTTCGGCGTCGGCCCATGGGCGCTTCCCTACAGCTTCAATCAAGCAGGTTAAAGTTATGTCGACTTCACTCGAAACAGCAGAAAATCCGGACCAACTCGAACGCATCGTTATCGAGCCGCTCACCCGTGTCGAGGGGCACGGCAAAGTCACCCTGCTACAGGACGAAAACAAACACATCAAGCAGGCGCGTCTGCACATCGTGGAATTCCGCGGCTTTGAAAAGTTTATTCAGGGTCGGCCGTACTGGGAGACCCCGGTGCTGGTGCAGCGTCTGTGTGGCATTTGTCCGGTCAGCCATCACCTCGCAGCGGCCAAAGCGACTGACATGCTGGTTGGCACCCCGCAGCTGACACCAACCGCCGAAAAGATCCGGCGTCTGATGCACTATGGCCAGACCCTGCAGTCGCATGCGCTGCATTTCTTCCATCTGTGTTCACCTGACCTGCTGTTCGGCTTTGACGACGAGGTTCGCCACCGTAATATCGTTGGCGTAATCGAGGACCATCCCGAAATTGCCAAGCAAGGCGTGTTGTTGCGAAAATACGGACAGGAAGTCATACGCCTGACGGCTGGCAAACGCGTGCATGGCACCGGGGCAATTCCCGGCGGTGTCAACAAGTCGCTGAATCAGCAGGAGCTCGACTATCTGCTGAAGGATATCGATCAGATCATCAGTTGGAGCATCGATGCCGTTGCACTGATCAAGCGCATCTTCTTCGAACAGCTGGATTATCACCTGGCCTTCGCCACGATCGACAGTAACATGCTCAGCCTGATCGGTAGCGACGGGGCCTTCGATATCTACCACGGCGGTTTGCGTGCGAAAGATCCCGACGGCAACACGGTGTTCGATCATGTCGATTACACCGATTACACCGACTACATCATGGAAGGCGTGAAGAACTGGAGTTACATGAAGTTTCCGTTCATCAAGTCTCTGGGTGCTGACAATGGCTGGTACCGCGTCGGACCGCTGGCCCGCGTCAACAATTGTGACTTCTTCACCACACCACTGGCGGAGAAAGAACGCAAGGAATTCAGCGAGATGGGCAACGGCAAACCGGTCAATTCCTCACTGGCGTTTCACTGGGCACGTTTGATCGAACTACTCTATTGTGCTGAAGCCATCAAGGAACTATTGCATGATCCGGACATCACCGGTAGCGAGCTCCTGAACAAGGGCGAGATGAACAGTTGCGGTATCGGCGTGATTGAAGCGCCGCGTGGCACCCTGTTCCATCATTACGAAATCGACGACGACGGCCTGATAACCAAGGCAAACCTGATCGTGTCGACCACGAACAACAATCAGGCGATGAATGAATCCATACGCCAGGTCGCCAGTCACTATCTCGACGGCAACCAGCTGAACGAACCCTTGCTGAACCAGATCGAAGTCGCGATCCGCGCCTATGACCCCTGCCTGTCCTGTGCGACCCACGCAATGGGCAAAATGCCGCTGGAAATCAGCCTGGTCGATGAAAATAACCAGCTGGTCGATCGACTCGAAAAACGCGCCTCGGGCCGTATCGAGCGTACATTCGATTAAGCGCTAAAGGACCAGATTTTCTCACCGCAGAGGCGCAAAGGACGCAAAGATTCCTAGGGTGCGCACAGCGCACCCTTAAATTATGCTGAGCGGATGTCGAACAAAGTGTAGGAGCGGCTTTAGCCGCGAACCGCAATCGCGGCTAAAGCCGCTCCTACACCAAGATCAAAATGCTCTACGTCTCCGCGGTTGAAACAACCAACCTGCTTTGCGCCTTTGCGGTGAACTAACATGCAAAAATCCGTGAAACCCATTCTGGTGTTCACCTGGGGCAACCCATCGCGCGGTGATGATGCACTCGGACCCGAGGTATTTGACCGTCTCAGTCAGGAAGAATTGACTGGTGTCGATCTGCTGACTGACTTCCAGCTGCAGATCGAGCATGCAATTGATCTTGAGAG